>NZ_JBSWXU010000142.1:0-13669 GCF_056160785.1 Mycobacterium sp. ABE4_509
GGCCAGGGCGGCGACGGCGGGGACGGTGGCGACGGCGGGCGTGCCGGTGCCGGCGGTCGGGGAGGGCTGTTCGGTTCGTCGGGCACCAGCGGAACGGCCGGCGACAGCGGGCAGGGCGGCGACGGCGGCCACGGCGGGGACGGCGGCACCGGCGGAAGCAGTGGAACCGGCACCGCGGGTGGATCCGGCGGGTCCGGGCAGTCCGGTCACTCGTCCACGGGTCAGAAAGGCGGCGCCGGCGGCGACGCCGGGTCCGGTGGCGCCGGCGGCGACTCCGACTCCGGAGGTGCCGGCGACTCGTCGGACTAGACCGGTGGGTCGTCGTCGACACCTGCTGGCGGCTATCTCGGTGAATACTGTTGCACTGCAACGGTCTGACGGCGTGAAAAGACACAGCGCCCGGGCCGGCGGGAGGCCGGCACCGGGCGCTGCGCGGTGATGTTCGGATCAGGAGTTGGACATACCCAGGCTCGATGCGAAGTCCGGGTTGTTCTCCAACCAGGTGGTGACCGCCTGCGGCTCGTTGCCGCTGCCGGCGTTCTGGATCTCCTCCTCGAGTGAGGCGAGCTGCTCGTCGCTCATCGTGAAATTCTTGATCCACTCGGTGACCTCAGGGAACTCCTCGCTGAAGCCCTGCTTGCCGATCACCGAGAGGGTCTCGGCCTCACCCAGCGATCCCATCGGGTCCTCGAGGTCCTTCAGGTCGTAGGCGCTGTAGGCCCAGTGCGGATGCCACAGCGTCACGACGACCGGTTCCTGGGCGTCGATGGACCGCTTGAGCTCCTGCAGCATCGCCGGGGTCGACGAGGTCGTCAGTGTGTACTCGCCTTCGAGTCCGTAGTCGGGGATGACCTGGTTCTGGGACGCCTCGGTCAGCCCGGCGCCCGCCTCGATGCCGACGATCTGGTCGTTGAACTCACCCGCCCGGCCCTGGAGGTCGGCGATCGAGTTCACGTCCTCGACATAGGCGGGCACGGTCCACTCCAGGGAAGCGTTGTCATACCACTCACCGAGCGTCTCGACCTGATCGCCGTACTGCTCCCAATAGCTCTGGTGGGTGGTCGGCAGCCAGACGTCGAAGAACAGATCCAAGTCGCCGCGAGCCACGCCCGCGAAGAGTGGCCCCACCTCGAGCTGTTCCATCTCGACCGTGTAGCCCTGCTTTTCGAGCAGGTCGCTCCACAGGTAGGTGACGGCGATGTCCTCATCCCACGGGATGTAGCCGATCGACAGGGCTTTGTTCTGCTGGGAGTCGCCGTCGCCGGAGTCGCCGGTGCCCGAATCTCCGCCACTACAGGCGGCGATGAACAAGCTGGCTGCCAGCAATAGGCCGGTAGCCCGAGCCAGTCGCGAAGACCTACTGTTGCGTTGCACGTGTGGTCCTTTCGTGTGCTGTGGGTTTTCTCGGCCCGCCCGCAAGCGGGATTACGGCGCGAGTTCGGCCTGGGCCGGGCCTCGCGCAGCCGTGGTCACGGTCGTGGGTGCCGTCCTTTCTTCGTACCGTGGCCGCGGTCGACCGGGCACGGGTTTCGAGCTTTTCTTCGGCCGGTCATGCGCTTTCGGCGGCCTGTTCGGCCTTCTTGACCGCCGAACGGTTGCCCAGAGCCTGGGTGAGCCGATCGAGGTAGATCGCGAGCAGGACCACCGCCAGGCCGCTGGCGCCGCCGAGGCTGATGTCGGTCTTGGTGATCGAGGAGTACACATCCTCGCCCAGACCGCCCGCACCGACTAGGGCCGCGATGACCACCATCGACAGCGCGAGCATGATCACCTGGTTGATCCCCGCCAGGATGGTCGGCAGCGCGAGCGGAATCTGGATCTTGGTCAGGATCTGCCAGCGCGGCGCGCCGAACGCTTCACCGGCCTCGATCATCTCCTTGTCGACCTGCCGGATGCCGAGCTCGGTCAGCCGCGCTCCCGGCGGCATCGCGAAGATCACCGTGGCGAACATCCCCGGAACAACACCGATCCCGAAAAGTGCAAGTGCGGGAACGAGATAGACGAACGGCGGCAGTGTCTGCATGAAGTCGAGCACCGGGCGCAACATCCTGGAGAAGCCTTCGTGGTTGGCCGCCAGGATCCCCACCGGCAGGCTCACCGACACCGCGACCGCGGTGGCGATGAGCACCAGCGTCAACGTCTGCATGGCGTGTTGCCAGAAGCCCATCGACACGATGAGGGTGGTGGCCAGCAGCGCGTAGATGCCGAACTTCCAGCCGCGCAACCACCATCCGAGGCCCGTCAGCAGCGCCACCATCACCAGCGCCGGCAGGTACAGCAGTGCGCTCGACAACCCGTCGTAGACCGAGGTTCCCAGATCGCTGAGGAAGTTGAAGAACGGCAGGAAGTTGTCGTAGAGCCAGTCGACGAACGCTTCGAATGCGTCACCGACCGGGATCTCGGGCACGACGGTGCCCTGCGCGCTCAGGTGCTCAACCACGATCTGCCTCCTGTCCGGCGTGCGCCGCCGGGCCGTCGTCGCGGGCGGAATCGGCCGCGCAGCCGCCCAGTGCTGCCAACAACCTGCCGCGCGAGATCGCGCCGAGCAGCCGATCGCCGTCGAGCACGGCGATCGGCAGCGTGTGCTCGGCTGCGGGCACCAGCAGTTCGGCGATCACCGTGTCGGGAGTGGTGGTGGCGATGTCGGAGTGCACCGCGCGCTCGATGGTCGGTTCCCCGCGGGCCGCCGCGTCGTGGACCTCGTGTTCGAGGATCGCACCCAGCAGGCGATCGTCGTCGCCGGTCACGAAGGCGGTGCCGGCCCGGTGCTCGCGGAGCACCTGCAGCGCCTGCTGCGGGGTGGCACCGGCGCCGACGGTGAGGGCGGGTTCGTCCTTGACCACACCGGCGGTCAGCACCCGGGTGCGGTCGACGTCGTGGACGAATTGGGCGACGTAGTCGTCGGCCGGCGAGTCGAGGATGTCGGCGGCGGTCCCGATCTGCACGATCGCGCCGTCCCGCAACACCGCAATCCGATTGCCGAGTTTCATGGCCTCGTTCAGGTCGTGGGTGATGAACACGATCGTCTTGTGCAACGAGCGCTGCAACTCGAGCAGCTGATCCTGCATCTCGCGGCGGATCAACGGATCCAGGGCCGAGAACGCCTCGTCCATCAGCAGCACATCGGTCTCGGCGGCCAGCGCGCGGGCCAGGCCGACGCGCTGGCGCATGCCCCCGGAGAGTTGAGCCGGCAGGCTCTTCTCCCAACCCGACAGGCCGACCATGTCGAGCGCCTGCTGGGCTTTCTCGAGCCGTTCGTGCTTGGCGACCTTGCGGACCTCCAGGGCATAGCCCGCGTTGTCGAGCACCGTGCGATGCGGAAACAGGGCGAAATGCTGAAAGACCATGCTCACGGTGCGTTGCCGAACCAGGCGCAGCTCGTCGTCATCGAGGCTGGTCAGCTCGCGGTCGTCGATGAACACCTTGCCCGCGGTCGGTTCCAGCAGGCCGTTGAACATCCGGATCAGGGTCGACTTCCCCGACCCCGACAGGCCCATCACCACGAACGTCTCACCGGGCTTGACGTCGATGTTCGCGTCGATGATGGCCGGGGTGACGTCCAGCTCGTCACGGACCTTGGCGCGATCTTCGCCGGCCTCCAGCCGGCGCACCGCTTCTTCGGACCGACGGCCGAAGACTTTGTACAGTTTTTCCGTTCGTAGAGTGGGCACATTCCTCGCTAACGATCGACGATGGCCGGCCAGCCAGGCTTCTACCGTAGGCCGACCGGTCCGACCTCGCGAATGCTTCGGCCCTGTCCCGGTTACCGCCGTGCTGGATTCGGCGGTCGCCGCGCGGGATCGGTGGTGCGTCGTCGACACCTGACCGCCCCACCGACCGCCTGCTCGCGGGGAGGGCGGATAGGTCAGGGGTAGGTCAGACTAGGATCGTAGGTTTCCGGTGGCGCGTCCGACGTGAGCCGCAATGGTTGACCGATGACCCAGTCGGGCTCGCGACCCGTGATCGACCTCGGCTTTTGTCCGTCGCCCACGGCGACCATATCGGGCATGTCCACCCCGACGTTCTGCACAACGTAGGTGGTATTGCCTTGTTGCACCGTGACATCTCCGGCAAGCCTCAGCACCGCCGGAGCCTTCCAGACGATGAACCGTCGCTGTGGGGGAGCGGTACCGGTGAACTGGCGGACGTACCTGCGACCGGTGGTCCAGGTCGCGTTGAACTCCGCGCCCACCTCGACACCGATCGCGTCGAGGATCTTGGCACTGGCCTTGCCGGTTATCTTGAAGCCGAATGACCACTGGTGGCTGACTTCAAAGCTGTCCGAGGGCAGCGGCTCACTCTGGGTGGCGTTGTAGTTGTCGTAGGGCGGAAGCGCCTGCTGGAATTTGCCGTAGACCTTGCTGAGGGTCCTCGTACCCCATGTGCAACTGACGTTGTCCAGGGCGCAGTATTGCTGCATGACCGATTCCTGCAGCGGCGGGTCGTCGGGGCCGATCACCCGTTTGGTGCCTGGACGATCCAGCAGGACAACTGTGTTCGTATCCAGATAGAACCCGCTTGGCCCCCCACCGCCATCGCCCAGGTCAACGTTGCCGCTGTTGCCGGGGGTGCATGAGCCCGAGCACTTCACCACGCCCGACGTCGTCGGGATGAACCGCTGCGGCACACCCAGGTTGACGGTGTAGGAATACGGATCAACCAAGGTGTTCGTCGTGGTGAAGGTGAGTTCTACGTTGGACCAACGCCCGTAGTTCAAAATGACGTTGAATCTCAGCGATTCGTTGGGGTCGAGGATCGTGCCGCTCGCGGGCGAGTCCTGCAGCAGATCCTGGGCAGATGAGCCGTAGGACAGCTGAACTGGTTCGACCGAGTGGTTGTAGACGTCGAACGGATACGTCACCGCAGCTGTCGCCGCCGCTGGCGCTGTCGAGCCTGCAGATCGCTGTTGTGCGGTCAGGTCCGCTGATGCCGGAGATGCGGCCGGGGTGACCTTCGGTACGGTCACGGTGACTTTCACGACGGTGGGAGCGGTGCTGTCGAACAGCCGCTGTCCGCGGTCGTCCACGCGGACCATGAAGCTGTCGGTTCCCCCGGTCGCGGCCAGCTCACTATCCGGATCGACCCGGTAGTAATAGCCGCCGTCGTCGTCGATGATCGCTGAGCCGGATTCGGGCTGACCGACGATG
Source organism: Mycobacterium sp. ABE4_509 (assembly GCF_056160785.1). Lineage (NCBI taxonomy): Bacteria > Bacillati > Actinomycetota > Actinomycetes > Mycobacteriales > Mycobacteriaceae > Mycobacterium > Mycobacterium sp. ABE4_509. The sequence goes on from NZ_JBSWXU010000142.1 coordinate 5,148, forward strand.
GCGTACTGCAAGGCGTCGCTGTTGGGGTCGGCGGCGTTGAGCGTGCCCAGCACAACTCCGGTCGCTTCGTCGCTGAACACATCGATCGGTTTGACGACCGGGGCCTTGTTGACCAGCCAGTTCTCGAGGGTGTTTCGCGTGGACTGTGCCCAATCCGGCCACCGACGCGGAGCTTGGTACGTCACCGGTTCGAGGGGGATCGGAGCGGGCTCGACGTAGTCGTCCGGCGTGACCGGATCCACCCACACCGGTACGTAGAGCGTTTCGGGCTCGACGCTGTCGAAGACCTGGAAGCCGGCATCGTCGGCGACAACCGTGAAGCCGTCCCAGCCGCCGGCGAATGCGAATTCCCGGTACGGGGTGTAGGTGAACAGCCCGGTCCTTGGGTCGATGGTGACAGTTCCGTCGTCTGGTGCGTCGACGATCGTGTACACCACCCGATCACCGTTGGCGTCCACGGCATTGAAGGAACCTAGGACGACACCGGTGTGCGGATCCTGCTCGATGCGTTCGGGTGTGAACTGCGGGGCCTTGTTGTGGACCAGAAGCTCGAGTGAGTTCCGCGCGGCGGTCGCCTGCCCGGCGAGCAGCAACGCCGCCACCGTCCACAAAGTGGGTGAGGTCGCCGGAGAGGGAGTTTCACCGGAAATGGTGGCTATCGTGGTGCGCTGTTCGACGACTGTCAGTGGGCGGGCGAGCTGCGGCTTCGTGGCCTCCTCGACGGGAGTCGTCCCTGACGAATCGACTGTTGCCGCTGCCGTCTTCTCCATCGATGCGGCCGGATCTTCGGGGGTCTGGTCGACGGGTTCGCTTATTCGAGCCGGTGTGCCCTTGCCGGTGCGCTGCCGGGTAGCGCCGGCCACCGCGCGTTCGTCCGGCTCGTCGATGTTCGTTGATCGGTGTAGCGCCTCGCGCGTAGCGGGTTCCTCGGTGCGCACGGCGCGCTTGTCGCGGTCTGATTCGACGTCGGGATCCTCGTCGGAGACATCGACATTCTCGTCGGCGTTGTCCTCTTCGGTGACGGTCGGGTCCGCACCGGTGTCGTCCTCACCGGCTTCCTCCGCATCATCCATTGCCAGCGACGAGCCGTCCTCGGAGGCGTCGAGGCTGCTGTCCTCGTCCCGGTCGTGGTCACCCGACGTTCTGGACGGGGCTTCGTCGGCGCTGTCGTCGGCGCTGTCGTCGGCGCTGTCACTGCCGCCCTCGCTCGAGCCCGCTCCGCCTGCCGATTTCGGAGCGTCCGAGTCGCTTGACGGCGTCGCTGAGCTCGACGACGCGCCATCGTTGGTCCCGGTGTCGGCCCACGCCACTCCAGCACCGCCGACTGCGGCGCCGATTCCCAAAGCCACCGCCAGGGCCCCTACCCGCCCGACGAATCCTTGGTCCCCCATTGTCGGATCTCCGTCCTGACGGCGCGCAGCTCCGAGCAGTCCTCGGGTTCCAGCGCATGGCATACGGGCATTGGGTGGGCGGCTGCGCAGGTGGTCTCGACGGGGCGATACCGCCGACATCGCCGGTGTCGAAGCGCACCAGCGTCACCCTCGCTTGGTGCCGGCATCCGAGCCGCAAGTGCCTGATCATCCTAGGTGCTCAGACCCATCTACCAGGTAGAAAGGTAGCAGCGCGCGGTCGCGGCACACACGAAGAGCGGGTTAACTTTCGCTTACGTAAACGGTTGTGCCCTCGCTGCGCTCTGCTGAGATGACTGCGTTCCAACGGAAATCCGGCGCGTCAGCGGCTAGGCGTGGGGTCAGCGGGAGCAGTCCAGCGACACGGTGATGGTCCGCTTGTCGACCACCTTGACCACGTCGTCTCCGCGACGAATGACCCGGGTCTGTTCCCGCGGGTTGCGCACATCGGTCACGACGCATTCCTCCAGCGGCGCCCCGCCCAGTCGGTCGACCCTGACGTCGAAACCCTGGGCCTCGAGCAGGGCGATGGTGGTGGCGGCGTTCTCGGTGGCGGCGCTCGCGACCGCCGCCGGCGCGAGGAACCCGCCGCAGGCCGCCGCGACCATTCCGCTCACTATCAGCAACGTTGCACGCATTGCCGTACCTTTCTGTCGGCGCATCTGTCGTCACGTTCGACGGGACAGCGGCCGGAAAGGTTCAATCCTCGCCGCGCAGCACCGGGGCGCGGGCTCGCGGGTGCCCGCCCCGATGATGCGGAGGTGTGGGCGCGGTTCGACGATGAATCTCGGATTCCACGCGGTGGCGGCGCCCGTTTCGCGCTAGGTTCGTCGTGTCCGGCTAACCGTTCGAGGTTTGGGAACCGACCATGGAACTGTCCATCCGTCCGTGGGTCACGACCGGGATTGCGCTCGTGGGCGCCAGTGCCATCGCCGTGGCGCCGGTGGCGCCGCCGCCCGACGTGCAACTGCGCGCCGCCGTCACCCCGGTGACCTCCGAGGTCGCGCTCGTCGACTCCGAGATCCCCTACATCTTCACCCTGCCGGTCCTGCGGGCCCGGATCGGGTACTGGCTCGAGCAGTGGGAGGTCTTCCTGCAGGGGCTGGCGTTGTCCGGCGTCGGCGTGGTCGAGACGGTCGCCGGACTTCCCGACGTGACGATCACGATCATCCAGGAACTGGCCGACCTCGATTTCCAGGCGGCGTTCAACACGTTCGTCACCGCGGTCACCGACGCGGTGGTCGACATTGGCGAGCCGCTGCTGACGTCCTGGATCTGGCGCCAGCAGAATGCCCTGGAGGTCGACGTCGCGTTGGTCGAAGCGTGGCCCACAGCCATCATCGACGTGGCCACCGGCTGGCTGAACGCGGCTGGCGAGGTGGTCAACGCGTCGCTGCAGGGTGCCGGCGAGGTCGCCCAGGCGATCCTGACGCTGAACCTGGAGAACATCGTCAACGCGGCTGTCGAGGCGACGCAGGGCCTGGTGGCAGCCTTCGGCACCGGTGCCGGTCTGGTCGTCGCCGGGATCGAGTCCGCCCAGATGGCCCTCGCGGCGGCGTGGATGGCGGGCCCGCCGCCGCCGTTCGGCAGCGAGGCGCCGGCTGCCGAGGTGCCCGACGCGGAGGCGTCGTTCGTCACCCTCGATGCCGGTGAGCCCGGCGAACAGGGCACCGATGGCGCTGCCGGCGCGCAGGACAGCGCGGAGGTGCCCGGGACCGAGGAGCCGGCCCCGGTCGGGGACGACGTGGCGCAGCAGGCGCCCGAGGATGCGACCGGCGCCACCGAGGACGCCGCGGTGGACACCGCCGAAACAGAGGAGCTCGAGGAAATCGAGACCGAGGAGATCGAGGAGTCGGGTAGCGAGGAGACCGACATCGAGGAAACCGGCAGCGAGGAAACCGGCAGCGGGGAAACCGAGCTCGAGGTGGTCGACGACGACACCGCCGAGGCCGCCGACGACGAGTCGTCGGATCCGCAGAGCGACGACGGCCCGGCCGGGTCGGCGTCCGCCGGGTCGGCAACCGGTCACCCCGGCAAGACTTCCGGAAGTCCGACATCATCTGCCGACTCGGACGACTCTGAAAGCGACGCCGACGCCGCCTGACGGCTCAGGTTCGCCCGTCCCGACAAGCCGAGGAGACACATGGCGCGCATCGAGCAGGCGGCTGGCTTCGCCGAGATCCCCAAATCCGAACTGGGTGAGGGCGATCGCATCAACCTCGGCGTGGCCGGGATCATGTCCCGGCTGCCCGACGTGGCCGCCGCGGTCGGCGGGGTCACCGGTGCGCTGAATTCAGCTGGTGTGCTGCCCCGACGCCTGATGGAACTCGTGCGGCTGCGCATCGCCTTTCACAACCAGTGCCGCAGCTGCATGTCGATCCGCTACCAGAGCGCGATCGACGACGGACTCACCGATGACGCCGTGTGCGCGCTGGAGCACCCGGTCGACGCGCCGGATCTGACCGACGCCGAGCGTGCCGCGCTGCGGTTCGCCGACCTGTTCGCCACCGATCACCTCGCCATCGACGACGCGGTTTACGACGACCTGCGCGGCCACTTCAGCGAGGACGCGCTGGTGGCCCTCGGCCTGCACTGCGCGTTGTGTGTCGGGCTGGGAAGGCTGGCCGCGACGTGGCACGTCGTCGACGACGTTCCCGAGGAGTTCCGCCGCGACGGGGGCGCGCTGCCGGCCCCGTGGGCGGGCGGCTCCTACGTCGCCTCCGGATAGGGACTCCGGACGGGGAATCGTCCTCGCGCGGACAGCCGGCGTCGGTACCTCCGAAGTGAGGAGTTCCGTTGGCGGCCAACGTAGACTAGCCCATGGTGTCGAAAGATCTGTGGCTCAACGAGTCCGAGCAGCGAACCTGGCTGAACTACATGCGGGTCTACCATCGGCTCGAGTACGAGATGAACAGCCACCTGCAGTCGGAGTGCGGCCTGTCGCTGGGCGACTACACCGTCATGAACGCGCTGTCCCAGTACCCGGGGCGGCGGGCGCCGCTGACTGCGCTGGCGACCGCCATCGGTTGGGAGCGCAGCCGCCTGTCGCACCACCTGCAGCGGATGACCAAGCGCGGGCTGGTTGACCGCGTGCGCTCGGAAACCGATGGCCGGGTCACCGACGCCGCCCTGACGGCCGGCGGTTGGGAGACCCTGCGTCGGGCGGCGCCGCTGCACGTGGCGCGGGTTCGCAGCCTGTTCTTCGCCGATCTCAGCGGTGAACAGGAGGCCGACCTTGCCGACATCCTGTCCACCGTCTACGAGACCATCCTGCGGGCCGGCACGCTGCCGCGTCCGGATCTCTAGACCTGCTCCGCGCCGCCGTCGGCGAACAGTTCCGCACCGGTCATGAAGCTGCTCTGGTCGGAGGCCAGAAACAGTACGACGGAGGCGATCTCGGAGGGCTGGCCTATCCGCCCCATCGGCACCGTCGCCCGCTGTTGTTCCAGCAGCGCAGCCTGTTGTCCGGCTGGAGCGAGTTCTTTGAGCCCACGAGTCTCGATCGGACCGGGGACCACGGTGTTCACCCGGATCTTGCGGTCGGCCAGTTCAGCGGCCCACGTCCGGCCCAGTGACCGAATCGCGGCTTTCGATGCCGCGTAGGCGCCGAACGAGGGGGTACCCCGGGATGCCGCCGTCGAGCCGGCGAGCACGACGGAGGCTCCTTCGTTCAGCAGTGGCAGCACGCTCTGGATGGTGAATACGGTGCCGCCGATGTTCCTGTTCAGGGTGTCGGCGAGGTGTTCGACGGTCTCCTCCTCGAGAGTGGCGAACTCGCCTCCACCGGCGTTGGCGAACACGACGTCGAGGCCCCGCCCGGCGGATTCGATGGTCTCGACAAGGGTTTTCAGATCGGAGGCGCTGGTGATGTCGCTGCGCACTCCGGTCGCTGACGCGCCGATCGATGCAGCGGCCTCGTCCACTCCGGCCTGCTGTCTGCCGGTCAAGAAGACGTGCGCGCCTTCGGCGGCCAGGCGTTGTGCAGTGGCCAGTCCGATGCCTGATGTTCCGCCGGTGACCAGCGCGGTCTTGCCGTCCAGCTGTCCCATGGTGTGCTCCTTTGCTTGTGAAGGTGTCCACCCGGCAGAACTACGTGACATGTCACTCTATTCCCGTGTCTAGGCTCAGAAGGCGCCGGCGGCCAACAATCGGCAGGCCGTTTCCAGGTCGGCCAGCGCCTCCCGGGCACTCAACGCGCCGCCCACGGTCCAGGTCATCACGCCGAACGCGGCCTGCTGGATGAGCCGGGCGCGACGCACCTGCTCGGGATCGGCCACCCGCACGCCGGCGGTCCGCACGATGAGGTCGCGCAACGTCGGGTCGTCCTCAGCGGCGCCGGACTGGGCCCGCACGATCTGGGTCGAGGTGATCATCGCGTGCGCAAGATGGTTGTACCGCAACAGATTCCGGCATGCGGTCACCATCAGAGCAGTGATGTCGTCGACGGCGTTGCCGGTGGGCGCCGGCGGCCGGAACCGCGCCACCTGATCGGTGAGCACCGCGGCGAAGATGTGGTGTTTGGACGGGTAGTAGCGGTAGAGCGTGCGCAGCGCCACGCCGGCCTCGGTGGCGATCTCGCAGGCATGGATGTGGTCGAGTTCGCGCGCGGCGCCCAGCCGCGCTGCGGCGGCCAGAATGGTGGCCCGCCGGCTTTCCTGCTCATCGCTGGCCGGACGCGCGGGTGCCCGGCGCTCGCCGATCCGCGCCACCTGATCAGTATCGGGCGCGCCCGGGCCGGTGTCCGCCCGGTACCGATCAGTGGGACCGGTCCGGTTCGAGGCCGCGCCGGCGGGCCACGATGAACCGATGTCCTACGCGAAATACGGCCCCTGGGCGGTGATCGCCGGCGGGTCGGAGGGGGTGGGCGCCGAGTTCGCCCGGCTGCTGGCCGAGGCCGGCGTCAACCTGGTGCTCATCGCCCGCAAGCCCGATCCGCTGCACGCCACCGCGCTGATGTGCCGCCAACTCGGTGCCCAGGTCCGGACGCTGGAGCTCGATCTGACGTCCCCCGACGCGGTGGCGGGCGTGCTGGCCGAGACCGACGGGCTCGAGGTGGGTCTGCTGATCTACAACGCCGGGGCCAACACCTGCAGCGCAGAGTTCCTCGACGGCGACCTCGCCGACTTCGGCCGGGTGCTCGACCTCAACGTGGTGACGATGATGAGGCTGGTGCAGCACTACGGGCGGGCGATGCGGGACCGCCGCCGCGGCGGCATCCTGTTGGTGGGGTCGATGGCCGGCTATCTGGGATCGGTTCGGCACACCGTCTACGGCGGGGTGAAGGCATTCGGGAGAATCTTCGCCGAGGGTCTGTGGCTGGAGCTGCGCGACCACCAGGTCGACGTGCTGGAACTCGTGCTCGGGGTCACCCGCACACCGGCGATGCAGCGGGTCGGCCTCAACTTCGACGTTCCGGGTCTGCGGGTGGCCGAACCGGCGGAGGTGGCCAGAGAAGGGCTGGACCGGCTGCCCCACGGGCCGGTGCACGTCGCCGGGGGCAACGGGGAAGACGTCGAGCGGCGCAACGGTGCCGACCGCGCCAAAGTGGTGGCCGGCACCCACCGGATGATGCAGCGGCTACTCGGCGCCGACTGAGACCCGGGTGAGTGCCCGTCTGATCCGGGCGGCGGCCGCCGCCACCAGTGAGCGCTCCCGGTGCGTCACACGACCCGTGGTGGTGACGATCCCGACCGACGCCCGGTTCCCGACGGTGGCGGCCACCGCGACCAGCCCGGCGGCGTAGTCGCCGTCGCACACCACCGGTGTGGCGCGGGCCTGGTGCAGCTCACCCCACCACCCGGGCCCGGGCGCAAAACCCGGCCGGCTCTGGTCGAGCTCCGTGGCGGCCTCCTCGGGTGTGAGGCCGGCCAATGCGGCGATGCCCAGCGCCAGGTCGTGTGCGGGGCTGCGCATGCCGACCGCGGTGGGCACCTGAGTCGATATCGAACCGCCGAGCTTGTCGAGGTGCACGATGTCGCCGCGGTCGAGCACGCCGAGGTGCACGACGGCTCCGGTGCGCATCAGCAGTTCGTGCAGTGCCGGAGCCGCCGCCGCGCGGATCCGGATATCGCCGACCGGGTTGACGGGCCACGGCAGCGCCCGCAGTCCGAGCCCGTAGCCGCGCGCGCAATGGGTCAACCAGCCCAGCCGGACGAGCTGGTCGAGGATGCGGTGTGCCGAGGACCGGGGCAGGCCGGTGCGGGCGGCGATGTCGTCGAGTGTCAGCAGCCCGGTGCTGCCGCCGAAGCAGTCGATGATGACGGTGAAGCGGTCCAGCATCGACGACGGCGGGATGCCGGACAGTGTCGCAGTCATCCACCACCTCGCCCGTCGAAACGAGAATTGATTCTACCAACGGTGAGGCTAGCGGTCCCGATCACCGGGACGCAAGCACCGACCGGGCGCCCGAACCGTTACAACGACACGGTGCGGATCGGACTGTCCACCCCGGTGGTGATGCAGCTGCCCGGGGTGTCCTCCGCCTGGGAACAACGGGCCGGTGCCGACGATCTCGCGCGGATCGCCCGCACCGCCGACGAGCAGGGGTTCGACCATCTCACCTGCGCCGAACACATCGCCGTACCCGCCGCCGACGCCGGCCGGCGCGGATCGACCTACTGGGATCCGCTGTCCACCTTAAGTTTTCTGGCGGCCCACACCAGCCGGATCCGGCTGACCACCGCCGTGGTCGTGCTCGGCTACCACCACCCGCTCGAGATCGCCAAACGCTACGGCACCCTCGACCGGCTCAGCGACGGGCGCCTGGTGCTCGGCGTCGGGGTGGGATCGCTGGCCGCCGAGTTCGACCTCCTCGGCGCGGTTTTCGACGGGCGCGGTGAGCGCGCCGACGAGGCCATCGCGGCCATTCGGGAATCACTGTCGAACACCGAGCCCCGGTTCCACGGCGACTTCTACCGGTTCGACGGGTTCGCGTTGCAACCCTGCGCGGTCCAGCCTCGGGTGCCGATCTGGGTGGGTGGGCGCACCCAGCGTTCCCTGCGCCGCGCGGTCGAGCTCGGCGACGGGTGGATGCCCTTCGGCCTCGGCGCCGCGCAGCTGGCGGCCATGCTGTCGAAGGTGACCGCGCCGGCCGGGTTCGACGTCGTGCTGCCG
>NZ_JBSWXU010000143.1:0-13622 GCF_056160785.1 Mycobacterium sp. ABE4_509
CCCCGGGACCGCGGCCGGCCCGGGCCGCCGACAGCAGGTCGTCGACCGCGGCTTTGGGGTTGGCGCCCAGCGGGCAGTCGGTGGCCAGGCACTGTGCGGCCCAGGCGTCCAGCGCGGCCTGCTCACCCTTCACGCGCTGCTCGGTGGCGGCCTCGTCGGCGATGCCCAGCGGCAGCGGTGAGTCCAGCACGAGCCGAGCCACCTTGCTCGGATGCGATCCGGCGTAGGCCAGGGCCACCTGTGCGCCGTTACCGATGCCGTAGAGCGCCAGCGCGGGCACGTCCCAGGTGGTGCGCAGCCGTTCGAGGTCCTCGGCGGCGTGGGCGTTGTCGTAGGCCGAGTCGCCGGGGGCGATGGCGTCGGTGCAGCTGGTGGTGGCGTTCATGGTGACCTCGCGCAGGTTGGCCACCGGGTCGTCGCCGGGCTCGAACTGCGCCTGGTCGAACATCTCCTGCCGGTCGAACAGGTCTCGACAGTCCAGTGCGCCGGACATGCCGATGCCGCGCCGGTCCACCGACACCACCGGGTGGCTGTCGAGTACGTCGGCACCCGACCGTGACAGCCACACCGGCAGCTGGACCGACGAGGGCAGGTCGGTGCCGGTGGTCATGACCAGCGGCCCGGCGTCGGCGGGGGTGTCGCTGGAGCGGGCCCGCACCACCCCGATGCTGACGGTGCCGCTGGCGCCGGCGATCGGATCCAGGTCGGCGTCGTAGCTGGCGCATTCCAGCGCGACCCCGCTGACGGGCGAGACGGCGGCGGCGTCGAACAGCCGCGAGGTGCAATCGCGCCAGGACAGCTCGTTCTTGGGGGCCTCGATCGCCGGCGGACCGGAGGCCTGCTGGGTGGTCTCGGGGGAACCCTGGGGGCCGGCACCGGAGTCGGTGGCGTACCGGGGATTGGCGGCCAGGCCGGGAGCGCACCCGGCCAGCGCCGTGCTGAGGGCGACCGCCAGCACGGCACCAACACGCAAACGCATGCCGACCACAGTACTGATCGCCGTCAGCTGCCCGGATCCGAGCGATCACGGCGGTAGCGCAGGCACAGGAAGCCCGCGGTGTCGGCGAGCACCTGGTCGAGCCGCAGCGCCGACCGGACCTCCCTGGAGCCTGCCACGATGCGCCCCGAGGCGCCGCCGACGAGGACCGGAGCCACCGTCAGGCAGATCTCGTCGAGCAGGTCGGCCTCGGTGAACATGCCCAGCACACCGGGCCCACCCTCGGTCAGGACCCGCAGCAACCCCCGCCCGGCCAGCACCTGCAGCGCGGTGCGCAGGTCGACCGCCGACGGGTCGGTCCCGGAGGCATCGATGACCTCGGCGAGTGCGCCGAGCCGGCTGCGGGTTTCGGCGGCGACGTCGCGGCTGGTCAGGATCAGCGGGGCGGTGTCGGTGCGGTGGAACAGCGTGGCGTCGCGGTCCAGCCGCCCCGAGCGGGTCAGCACTGCGATCGGGGGCACCTCGGCCTGGCCGCGGTGCAGGCGAGCCTGGCGCGCAGCGGCGCTCAGCTGCACCCCGGAATAGTTCTCCACCACCGCGGTGGAGGCGCCCACCAGCACGACGTCGGCGAGTTCACGCAGCGTGCTGAACACCGCGCGGTCCGCGTCGCCGCCCAGCGCGCCGGACTTGCCGTCGCTGGTGGCGCCGCCGTCGACGGAGGCGATCATGTTGCCCCGCACCCAGCAGCGCTCCAGCGCGCCGGGATAGCGGTAGTGGTGGGCCAGCGCATCGGTCCCGATCCGCTCGTCACTGCCCAGCAGTGTGAACTGCGTCCCGTCACCCTCGTCGGACATACGCAGAATCACAGCACGCCGATAGGGTGCGGTGCATGCACGGGTCCAGCGATGTCGCGCATCTGGTCGATCGGCACCCCAGTGTCACCCCGGAGCGGCTGATCGAACAGCTGGTTCCGCCGCCGACTTTCGCCGAGGTGGGTTTCGACACCTACCGGCCCGATCCGGCCGAGCCGTCGCAGGACGACGCGGTCCGGGCCTGCAGACATTTCTGTGCGCAGGCGATCGAGCGGCGGGCGGGCAAGAAGAAGTTGTTCGGCAAGCGCGAGGTGCTGCCCGGGGTGGGGGTGTACCTCGACGGCGGGTTCGGTGTCGGCAAGACCCACCTGCTGGCGTCGTCGTACTACGAGGTGGCCCGGACCTCGGGCCACCGGCAGGCGTTCGCGACCTTCGGTGAGCTGACCCAGCTGGCCGGGGTGTTCGGGTTCGTCGAGTGCATCGATCTGTTGTCCGACTATGCGCTGGTCTGCATCGACGAGTTCGAACTGGACGACCCCGGCAACACCACGCTGATCTCGCGGCTGCTGTCCGCCCTGGTCGAGCGGGGGGTGTCGGTGGCCGCCACCTCGAACACGCTGCCCGAACAGCTGGGCGAAGGCCGCTTCGCCGCGCAGGACTTCCTGCGGGAGATCCACACGCTGGCAGCGATGTTCACCACGGTGCGCATCGAGGGCCCGGACTACCGGCACCGGGATCTGCCGCCGGCGCCCGAGCCGCCCGGCGACGCCGAGGTGGCCGAGCGTGCCGCGCAGGTCCCGGGCGCCACGCTGGACGACTTCGATGCGCTGTGCGCACATCTGGCCACCATGCACCCGTCGCGGTATCTGTCCCTGATCGAGGGGGTCCGGGAGGTCTACGTCACGGGTGTGCACCCGATCGAGGACCAGAACGTGGCGCTGCGGCTGGTGTCGCTGACCGACCGGCTCTACGACGCCGGGATCCCGGTGGTGGCCTCAGGGGCCAAGCTGGACACCATCTTCAGCGACGAGATGCTCGCCGGTGGATTCCGCAAGAAGTACCTGCGGGCCACCTCACGTCTGCTGGCCCTGACCGCGGCCGGTCAGAGCGGACGCACCATCACGTAGTCGTGCTCGATGTCGGCGCCCAGGCGGAAGGTCTTGGTGCCGGTGACGGTGAAGCCGTGTTTGGCGTAGAAGCGTTGCGCGCGCTCGTTCTGCTGGTTGACCCCGAGCCACACGCAGGCCGCCCCCGACGCGGCCGCACCGGCCAGCGCACCGGCCATCAGGGCCGCCGACATCCCGGCGCCGTGGCCCTCGGGCAGCACGTACATCTTGGACAGTTCGACCGCCGGGCGCAGTGTGACGGCCTGTTGCACGTCCGGGTCGTCGGGCACCCCCCGAATCGTCATGGCGTAGCCGATGATCCGCCCGTCGAGCCGGCCCGCGAGAACGGTCCGGTCGGGATCGGACAGGTAATCGGTGAACCGCGCCGCCGTCAGGTGCTCGGCGATGAACGCGGCGATGTCGTCACGGGTGGCCGAGGGGGGACAGGCCAGCGGAAACGTCCGGGCGGCGACGTCGGCGAGCTCGGCGGCCTCCGCTGGGCCGGCGATGTCGGCCTGCGGGCTCAGGCCACGTTCCACTGCGCCAGACGCAACCCGGTGAGCTGGTCGATCAGCACCACGTTCGACACCAGGTCGCGGTAGCAGTCCCACCACACACCGCCGCTGAACGTCTGGCCGACCTGTGCGCTCTGCATGCCGAGCTGCAGCGCGTCGGTGGCGTCGCTGTTGCGCGGTTCGTAGGCATCCCCGGTCGGGGTGACGCCGCGGAACTCGAACGTGATGGCCATGGCGTACGGGGTGGGCAGCCGCACCGGGGTGATGGTGATGTCGGCGCGGAACACCTGGTTGCGCGGCGGGCGCGGCGGATAGCCGAAGCCGGGCGGCGGCGGTGTCGGCACGATGCTGTTGACCGTGACATCGGCGACAAGGCCCTCGAACTGCACGCGCAACGGTTCACCGAGGCGGCCGATGGGGATCTCGGCTGCGGCCGCGGACGGCGCGCAAAGGCCGCCCAGTGCCGCCAGGGTGGCGATCAGAAACGCGAGCCAGCGGCACATACCGGTATCCCTCCTAGACGTGCCTGGCATGATCGCACACCGCAGCGAACAGTTGAGCGGGTTGCTCAGGGCGGCCCGCGTCACCCTTCCTCGACAGCGCCTAGTGCGGTGCGCAGGTCGCGTTCGAAACGGTCCCGGTCGACGCCGAGGGTGTGCAACGTTCCTCCGCCGTCCTCCTCCTCGAACAGCGCGAGGAGGAGATGCTCGGTACCGATGTAGTTGTGGCCCAGCCTCAGTGCCTGCCGGAACGTCAGCTCGAGCGTCTTCCTGGCGTGGCTGTCGAACGGGATCAACGCGGGAACCTCACCAGCGGTGGGCGGCAGTGCGACCGCCGCAGCTGCTGCGGAGAGGTCGATGCCCTGGGCGGTGAGCAGGCGGGCGGCCAGGCCGGCCGGGTCGGCGAACAGGGCACGGGTCAGGTGTGCGGGCCCGATCTCGGCGTTGCCGTTGGCGTGGGCCAGATTCTGGGCTTCGACGACGGCGTTGCGTGCGCGCGGGGTGAACCGGCTGAACCCGGCCTCGGGGTCCAGCGTGGTGTCGTTCGGGCCCTTGGGCACGAACCGTTTCTGGGCTGCCTGCTTGGTGACACCCATGCATCTGCCGATCTCGGTCCAGGAGGCGCCGGACCGGCGGGCCTGGTCGACGAAATGGCCGATCAGGTGGTCGGCCACGTCCCCGAGCGCCTCGGCGGCCAGTACCGCGTCGGTGAGCTGGTCCAGTGGCTGGTCGTTGACCTCGGTGATCACCTCGATCAGGTCGCCGAGTCGGACCGGATGGCTGATTTTGACGGACTCACTCATGCGTCAACCGTAGGTTGACGACAACCGATCGTCAACTGTTGGTTGACGACTCCGGGCGGGGATATCCGCGGCGCACCGTCCGGTCGAGGATGCCCAGCGTGGCGCGCAACGCGTTCTCGGAGATCACGGGGAAGACGCCGGCGTCACGCCAGTGCTGGTCGATGTCGGACCAGTCGTAGAACGAGGTGACGACGGTGCCGTCGGCGCCCGGTTCGAGGCGGTAACCGTAGACGTGGCCGATCTGCGGGCGGATCTGTCCGAGGATCGTCCAGGCGATCAGCCGGTCCTGCTCGTATTCGCTGATCATCACGGTCACGTCGTAGCGGCCCAGCGGGAAATCGCCCAGCGCCTCGCGGTCCATGTGCACGACGAAACTGTCACCCACCGCCTGCACGGGAACGCCGTCGGCGTCCTGCAGCATGCCGGAGGCGTCGATGGCGACGTGCCCCTGCGGGTCGCACAGCACCGCGAAGATGTCGGCTGGGGAAGCGGGAATGGTGCGCTGGATTTCGATCCGATCGGTCATCCCTTGATCGTGTCAGGCAGTGGAATGGGTCACTAGCGTGTTTCGCGGCGCGTCGCAACCGGGAATCCGCAGCAAATGATCAATGCGAAGTTGATGGCGAAGTTCCCGCGCATGTTGCGCCGGGCGGTCGACTTCATTGACGACAACGCCGAATACGACATCACCATCCAGGACATCGCGGCGGCCGCCGACGTGACCCCGAGGGCCCTGCAATACGCCTTCCGGCAGCACCTCGATGTCACTCCGCTGGAGTATCTGCGGCGCGTTCGGCTCGAGCGCGCGCACAAGGCGCTGACCCTGGCCGACCCGGCGCGCGACACCGTCACCTCGATCGCCGGGAGATGTGGTTTCACCCACCCGGGGCGTTTCAGCAGTGCCTACAAGGCGGTGTTCGGGATCGAGCCGAGCCACACGTTGCGCAGCAGGTGACCGGCGGCGCGAGACCGTCAGAGCGGGGTGAAGCCGGCACCGTTGAAAATGCCGGGCTGCCAACCCTGTCCGCCCATGCACACCATCGGCCGGCCGTCGGGGGCCTGCGCGGCGGCCTGGGGTTTCGGGCATGGCGCGCCGACGTCCTGAACCCCGTGCAGCGGGTAGGTTGCCTGCCAGAAACCCGTGTAGACCGGCGGCCACTGATTGGGGATCCAGCGGCACTGCAGGGGTTCGCCGCCGGGGCCGCGCCCATAGGTGAAGCGCTCCATGTTGGTGCACGGTCCGGTGAGGTGGGCGTCGTAGCTCATGCCCGGGACGTCGGTGGAATAGCGGCCCGGGTCGTCGGGAAACATCGGGCCGGGCTCGGCAACGGCCATAGGCGCCGCCCACGCCGCCGCCGCGGCGATCGCACCCGCGGTCAGCAGTTGGCGGATCATGTCTGCCCCTCTGGTCGTCGTCGCCGGCATGAGCGAACAGTAGCCGGGCCGCAGCGTCCGCCGTGAGCTTTCCGGACCGCCGACACGATCTCGGCCCGCCACCCAGGGGGGGTTGGTGGCGGGCCGAGAATATCGGGGACGTCAGTTGGGGGGACGTCTGTCAGTGAATCTATGGAGCCAACCTGAGACGAAGCTGATAGGTGCTTAGGGTTGTGCTTCGAAAACCAGCGAACGCCGGCCTGAGGTGGCCGGACCTCGGAGCGGGCCCACTCGCATCTGACAGGTAGACGCATTAACTTCTTACTGATGTTGGGGAACGAGCAGGCCGCGATGGTGGCCGATTCGCTGCAGGCGGAGTACTTCCGCACCTTCCTGCGCGGGCTGCGGTCGGAGCTCGAGGCAGACCTGGCCAAGCAGGTCCGACGTTTGACGGTGTCCCAGAACCGGGGTGACATCGGCACCGCCAGCGGGCTGCGGCGCACGATCCGGCGGGTCGAGGGTGATCTGCGCGCGGTCACCCGAATGGTCGACTCGCTCGACCGCCGGTTCCCCGAGGCCGCGCGCACCGGCTGACCGGCGGAGCTCCGCCTGCCACAGTGTGCGAGAACAGATCAGGCCCGGCGAAAAACCGGGCCTGATGTGCGCAAACTCTGGTGCGCGATACTGGGATTGAACCAGTGACCTCTTCCGTGTCAGGGAAGCGCTCTCCCGCTGAGCTAATCGCGCCGGGAACACCTTGGAGGTGGAGACGGGAATCGAACCCGTGTGCACGGCTTTGCAGGCCGTTGCCTCACCACTCGGCCACTCCACCGCTGGGGTTGATGCCACTGCACCTTCGAGCGGATGACGGGATTCGAACCCGCGACCCTCACCTTGGCAAGGTGATGCGCTACCAACTGCGCTACATCCGCGTGCCACGGGCGAGATCGTCGCCCGTCGCGATGCGAAACGATAGTCCACGCACACAGGCGCGCACAAATCCCTTGCTCGCAGGGGGATCCGGCGCCTGGGTGGTTGCGCGAAAGCGGCAGGAAACCTGCCGGCGGGCCGGGGTTCACGCCCGCGTTGCCGGGCCGGCCGGGTGGGCAGCGCGAGCGGCGGTCACCGAGGGCTGGTCCGGTATGTGCCGCGGCCCCGTCCGGAGCAGCTGCCGCGGCCGCCGGGCTGGGCTCGGCGCATCGCGCTCGGGGTAGGTGACCTGCAGATTCAGGCCGCGTGGCCACCCCGTGCTAATGTTCGTGCTCGTCTCTCGGTCTCGTAGCTCAGTGGGAGAGCGTCCGCCTCACACGCGGAAGGTCGCTGGTTCGAACCCAGCCGGGACCACCAGGCGGTAGCGGTCCGGAGCGCAGTGGGCACCCCCGGCTACTCGGGTGCCCCGCGCAGCACCGCCACCACGGTCAGCGCGAGGATCTTCCAGTCCAGCGCCAGCGACCAGTTCTCGATGTAGTAGTTGTCCCATTCGGCCCGATCCGCGATCGAGGTCTGGCCGCGCAGCCCGTTCACCTGCGCCCACCCGGTGATCCCGGCTTTCACCCGGTGCCGTTCGCCGTAACGGTGCACCTGGATCTTGAACAGCTCCACGAACTCCGGTCGCTCGGGGCGCGGACCGACCAGGCTCATCTCGCCTTTGACCACGTTGATCAGTTGCGGCAGCTCATCCATCGACGTGGCGCGCATGATCCTGCCGATCCGGGTGCGCCGGTCGACCCCCTCGACGCCGCCCGGCGCCGAACGCGTCCCGAGTTCGAAGTCGGCGTCGGAGGCCTTCGGCGGCCGCATGGTCCGGAACTTGACGCAGCCGAACACCTTGCCGTCGCGGCCCACCCGGTCCTGTTTGAAGAAGACCGGTCCCGGCGAGCTCAGCCGGACCAACAGCATCAGGGTCAGCAACAGCGGGGAGATGACCAGCAGGCCCAGCGCCGCCATCACGCGGTCACTGAAGTGCTTGACCTTGAACTGCCATCCGTGTGGGTCGGTGTGGCGCAGCGCCAGCAGCGGCAGGCCGCCGACGTGTTCGACCAGTGCCCGTTCGCCGATGACGTCGAACATGCGCGGAACGACCCAGACCCGCACCTGGTGGCGATGGGCGACGCTGACGACGCGGATGAGGACGTGGTCGCGCGTCTGGGAGAAGGCGATCACGACGGCCTGTGCACCGGTCTTGCGGATCGCCTCGTCGATCGAGTCGGGGGTGCCGATGATCGGGACGCTGGGGTGGGGTTGCGGCGTGAAATTGGGTCCGGAACCGATGGCCGCCCCGTCGAGGATGCCGACCGGTTCCAGCCCGTACTCGGGGAATTCGTGCAAGCGGTCGATGATCCGGTTGGCGACCACGCCGCTGCCGACGATCAGCGTCGGCGCCATCATCCGGTGGTGCTCGTGTCGCCGCTTCTGAACTGTCACGTGGATCAATCGCGCCGTCGGTACCAGCACCGCCGCGCAGATCCAGACCCTGGAGACCACCGGACCGGCCGAACCGGACGCGTGGGCAAGGGTCATGACGCTCAGTACCAGGACGGCCGACAGCCCGATGTTGGTCTCGACCGGCACCGCCTCGTCGATGAACCGGCGAATCAGCCGGTGGCGGTACAGCGACTGCACGGCGAACAGCGCCACCACGGTCGGGACGAACAGAACGGCCAGCCAGGCCTGGGTGGGCAGTGGGTCGGTCGTCGACGACCACCACAGTCCTGCCGCGACGGCGATCGAGGCGGTCAGCAGGTCCAGGGAGATCGGTAGGCGTTCACCCGGGCTGCGGGGGGCGAATTCGATCGCCGTGGTGTCTGCATGGGACATCGGCGCGACCGGCTCGGGACGGGTCTGCGCTTTCTGGGCCGCCTTGGTCCGAGTCGCCATCGCGGTGTCAATCCGGGCGGTGGCGGGCGGGCGGGCGCGTCGGCGCGACGACGGGAGCGGTCGGTGCGCCTGTCATATCACCCTCCGGAACACCTTGGCGCTCGCCAGGTCGGCCATGTCCTGCAGCACCAGTATCTGCCCGCTGGTCCACACGTGCGGGGTGGGATACCAGGTGCACAGCGTGCCGACCGCCTGTTCGTCGTCACTGAAGATCGGCACGCCGGCGTAGGCGCCCACCTCGCCGCTGAGCACCGCCGGGTGGTGGGCCAGCAGCGGGTTGGTGGTCGCGTCGTCCACGATGAACGGGATGCGGCTGACGACCGCGTACTTGCAGATCGACAACTCGACAGAGCGCGTTCGCTCGACCTCGTCACCGGGAACGTTGCAGCCGGCCAGCAGCTGCTCGCCGTCGTCGAGCACCGACACGCCCACGAAGCGCGAGCCGAGCGCTTCGGCGGTCAACGCCGCGACGCTGTCGAGCATTCGGGCCGGGCCCGCCCCCATCAACCCCGTGCTGCGGACGGCTTCGAGCCGGGCGGGGTCACTCAGCGCGAACCGGATGAGGGAGTCGAGGGCCTCGGGTTTGGTCGCCAGCGTCTGGATCAGCCTGCTGGCGGCCGCGTCGTCGACGCCGGCGCCGACGACGATCGCGACCAGTCCTTCTCTCAGTTCACGGTTCTCGGCATCGGTGAGCCCGGTGGCATTCGATCGGCCGGTGCCGTCCTCTGATGAGCTCGGGTGATCCACTGCCCCAGAATATGTTGTGGGGGCCGTTTGCTACCAGGATTCGCGCTTCGTCGCTGCAACGCGGGCCCAATTGGTTGGGTTCGGGGTAGCCGGGGTCTGCTCAATAGCGTGAATTCAATTGGCCGGGCTCGAGCGTCGCCGCGGACCGCGATATCGGCCGGTACGCTCAGCGAATATTACGAAAAGCTTTCGTGGTGTGTTTCCCGGTTCTCGGGGTCAGTGGCAAACTATCGTGGAGCGTTGTTCGACCGGCCGAGCCACTGCCAATTGCGTAGTAACGCTAACGATGTCGTCCGGCGTCCACGACGGAGAAGGGGTCCGATGAGCGAATTCGCTACCCGCACGATCGACTCGGGCGCGGTCATCGTCCGGCCGAGTGGACGGCTCAACATGGTTGCTGCATCCCAGCTGCGCAAACAACTGCACGGTCTGGTCGAGGACGGCAACAGTCGTATCGTCGTCGATCTGAGCGCAACGGAATTCATCGATTCATCGGGATTGGGCGCGCTGATCTCCGGGCTCAAGATAGCCCGGATGGCCGGGGGCGATCTGCGAATTGCCGCGCCCACGCGACAGGTGTGTTCTGTGCTGGAATTGACCAATCTGAACCGCGTGCTGCCCAGCCACGACTCGGCAGATTCCGCATTCGATGACTGAATACGTTCTGGAGACTCACACCGGCCCTGAAACGTTGGACGAGATCCAGTGCACCCTTGACGAGGCCTGGTCCGCAGCAGGCGTCCCCGACGACACCAGGATGTGCATCGAGCTCGCGGTGAGCGAGATCGGCACCAACATCATCGAGCACTCCGGAGCCGGCGGGTCGGTACAGCTGCGCATGGTGGTGGCGCTGCGGCCCGACGCGGTGACGGTCACCTTCACCGACGACGGTTGCCCCGCGCCGATCGACCTGGCCAGCTTCGACATGCCGGGGGAGCTCTCGGAACGCGGCCGCGGTCTGGCGATCGCGCACCGGGTGCTCGACGAGCTGGCGTACTACCGCGAAGACAACGGCAATCGCTGGATCCTCATGCGAAGGTACTCGGGATGACTCGGGTCGAGTCTCTGGCGTCACTCGCCGATCCGGACACACCGGGGCCGCGGTTCGGCCGCTGGCGGGTGCCGGATGCGGTGTTCATCGGCGGCATGCTGGTGGTCGTCACCATCGTGGCGATGCTGTCGTTGTCGACCCAGCCGAATTCACTGGCCACCGCGGCGTGGTGGCCGAACGCCGGCATCGCGCTGGGGCTCGGCATCCGGTTCCGGCGCCGCTACACCTGGATGCTGGCGCTGGCGGTGGCCGCGGCGCAGCTGCCGGTCGTGCTGTGGGCGGGGCGGGCGCCGGCGCTGGCCATCGCGCTGACACTGGCGACCGGCGTGGAGATGACGGTCGGCACATGGCTGCTGCGCGGGCGCGAGGACAGGACACCCACCTTCTCCTCACCCCGCGATCTCGCCAAATTCCTGGTAGTCGCGCTGGTGGCGTCGGGGCTCTACGCCATTCTCGCGTGGGCGGCCTCGCTGGCGGTCGGAGACATCGCCGGGGCCTGGGACCGGCTGGTGACCTCGGCGCCCAAGCACGGTGCGGGGATAGTGCTGCTGACACCGCTGTTCATGAACCTGCCCCGCCGTCAGCAACAGGTCGGTGCGGTGGAGACGATCGCGCAGATCCTCACCGCGCTGGGCGTCGCGGTCGCGGTGTTCCTGGTCAACGAGGAGCTGCCGCTGGCCTTCCTGCCCTTCCTCCCGCTGGTCTGGTCGGCACTGCGGATGTCTACCCGGCGGTTGTTCCTGCTGATGCTCGCCGTGGCGGTCATCGCCTCGGCCGGCAGTGGCTACAACCTCGGCCCGTTCGCCTTCGACCGGCTCGGAGGCGCGACTGGCACGATCATCCTGCAGATCTTCCAGCTGTCGATGGTGGTGGTCTTCCTCGCCCTGTCGCTGGTGGTGGGCGCCGAGCGGGATGCGACGTCCCGGTTACACGACAGCGAGGAGTTGTTCCGGACGAGCTTCGAGTCGTCGGTGGCGGGCAAACTGATGGTCAGCCGCGCCCCGGATCGCTGCGTCGTCGAGCGCAGCAACTCCTCGGCCCGGGAGATGTTCCCCGCGCTGCGCCAGCCGGGTGTCGCCATGGAGACGCTGCTGGGCGACGACGCCGTCGAGGAGCTGTGTGCCGCCGTCGATTCGACCGGCGGCGGGAACGCCCGGCTCACGTTGACCGCGGCCGACGGCCGCAGCCTGAACATCAGCGTCGCGGCGATCGCCGAGCGGCCGAACGCGACGTTGTTCGTGATGCATTTCCAGGATGTGACCGAAGCGCTGCGGGCCCGCAAGCTCGAGCAGGAACAACTCGACCGCGCCGCCGAAGTCCAGCGGGCACTGCTGCCGGCCAGCCTGCCGGAGACCCCCGGCTGGACGTTCGGCACGGTCAGCCACCCAGCGCTGCAGGTCGGTGGCGACTTCTACGACGTGCGGGTGCAGCAGAACCATGCGGTGCTGTGCCTAGGTGATGTAATGGGTAAGGGGATGGACGCGGGCATGCTCGCGGCCGCGACCCGCACCGCGCTGCGGGCCCACGGCGCCGATGCGAGTCCCGCGCTCGCCGTCAGCGATGCCGCCCGCATCCTCGGTGCCGATCTGCGCCGCATCAATGCCTTCGTCACGCTCGCCTACCTCCTCGTCGATTTGGACACCGGTGCTTTCCGGCTGGTCGACGCGGGCCATGGGCTGCACTTCGTCGTCCGGGCCGGTTCAGGCCGGGTCGAGAGGCTGGCATCCGACGACATGCCGCTCGGTGTGGACGACCAGTGGCGCGAGTTGTCCGGGCGCCTAGCGCCGGGAGACACGCTTCTGCTGGTCAGTGACGGCGTACTCGACCTGTGGGGCGGAATGCCCGATGAGCTGCAGTGCGCGGTCGCCGACTGCAGCGCGCGCGACGGGGTCAGCCCGCAGGCGGTCGTGGATGCCCTGTGCGCCGACGCCGCCGCTGTGCTCGCCGACGACGACGTCACCGCGGTGGCATTGCGCCGCAACCCCTGACAGCCCTCGCCCGCCCGGTGATGCGCCGCATCCTTGCTGCCGGGGCCGTGGCCGCCCTCGGCTGCAGCGCCTGTGCAGCACCGGGCGGGACGGCGGATCGGCGCTCCGCGGACGCGGTCCAGGTGCCACTGGTTTCGCGGACGGCGGCCCAGATCGTCGACGACCAGCGGGCCGACGGATTCGACGTCGGCGATCCCGTCGAGGCCACCGACACCCGTTGCCCCGAAGCCGGGTGCACCGAGGCAGTGGTCACCGACCGGTTCCGGCTGCTGACCTTTCCGACGACCGGTGCTGCCCAGACCTACGCGGCGCCGCGCGGCATGCGCCAGATCGAGACGATCGCGGTGGGTTTTGCGCCGGTGGTGCCCCGGGACGAGCGCGACCGGTACTGGTCGGCCATCGTCCAACTCGCCCGGTAGCGCTACGGAAGGTGCTGCGCGCCAACAGTAGTGGCGGCCTGCTCGGTAGCGAGTTGGGTGATGGCGGTGGCGGTGGTGGGTTTGCCGTAGTGGTAGCCCTGGGCGATGTCGCAGTGGTGGTTGGTCAGCCAGGTGGCGGTGGGGGTGTCTTCGACGCCTTCGGCGACGACGGTGATGTCGAGGGTGTGGGTGAGGTTGATGACGGCTTGGACGACGGCGGCGGCTTTGGGGTTGGTGGTGACGTTGGCGATGAAGTGGCGGTCGAGTTTGATTTCGTCGATGGGTAGGTCGCGGAGGTAGGCCAGGGCTGAGTAGCCGCTGCCGAAGTCGTCGATGGCGACGCGGATGCCGTGGTGGCGTAGTTGGTGCAGCACGGTGGTGACGGTGTCGATTTCGGCCAGCACGAGGTCTTCGGTGATTTCGACGGTGAGTAGGTCGGGGGTCAGGCCGTGGTGGTGCAGGGCGGTGGTGAGGGTGTGGGGGAGTTCGGTGT
>NZ_JBSWXU010000144.1:0-13563 GCF_056160785.1 Mycobacterium sp. ABE4_509
GGCCGCCGCGGACGTGGGCCCCGGCGACGCGGTGGCGGTCCTGGCCGGCGCTCCGGTGGAGATCGCCCCGGCCGCCCAGGGTATCTGGATGCGCGGCGCCAGCCTGACCATGCTGCACCAGCCCACACCCCGCACCGATCTGGTGCGCTGGGCCGAGGAGACCGCCGCGGTGATCGACATGATCGGCGCGGCGACGGTGATCGTCTCCGAACCGTTCCTGGCGGCCGCACCGGTGCTGGCCGACCTGAACCTGACGGTGCTCACGGTCGAGGAACTATTGTCCGGCAGCCCGGCCGATCCGGTGGACACCGGTGACGACGACGTCGCGCTGATGCAGCTGACCTCCGGTTCGACGGGCTCCCCCAAGGCCGTGCAGATCACCCACGCCAACATCGTCGCCAACGCCGAGGCGATGACCGTCGGGTGTGACTTCGACATCGACACCGACGTGATCGTCAGCTGGCTGCCCTGTTTTCACGACATGGGCATGACCGGGTACCTCACGGTACCGATGTACTTCGGCGCCGAGCTGGTGAAGATCACGCCGATGGACTTCCTGCGGGACACGTTGTTGTGGGCGCGGCTGATCGACAAATATCGCGGCACCATGACGGCGGCCCCGAACTTCGCCTACACCCTGCTGGCCAAACGCTTGCGCCGGCAAGCAGATCCGGGCCAGTTCGACCTGTCCTGCCTGCGGTGGGCACTGTCCGGCGCAGAACAGGTCGACCCGCTCGACGTGGAGGATCTCTGCGAGGCCGGCGCGCCCTTCGGGCTGCGCCCCGGGGCGATCATCCCGGCCTACGGCATGGCCGAGACGACGGTGGCGGTGTCGTTCTCGCCCTGCGGCAAGGGCATGCTCGTCGACGAGGTCGACGCCGACCTGCTCGCGCTGCTGCACCGCGCGGTCCCGGCCACCCGCGGACACACCCGTCGCCTCGTCTCGCTGGGGCGCCCCTTGGACGGCATTCAGCTGCGCGTCGTCGGCGAGGACGGCGCCGAACTGCCCACCCGCGGAGTCGGAGTCATCGAAGTGCGCGGCGCGCCGGTGACGAAGGGCTACACCACCGTCGTCGGGTTCCTGGCCGCCCAGGACGAGGGCGGCTGGTATGACACCGGGGACCTGGGCTACCTCACCGAGACCGGCGAGGTCGTGGTGTGCGGGCGGCTCAAGGACGTGATCATCATGGCTGGCCGCAACATCTACCCCACCGACATCGAGCGCGCCGCCGGGCGGGTCGACGGAGTCCGGCCCGGATGCGCCGTCGCGGTGCGTCTGGACTCAGGGTTGTCCCGGGAGGCGTTCGCCGTGGCGGTGGAATGCCGGGACTTCACCGACCACGAACAGGTGCGGCGCATCGAACGCCAGGTCGCCCACGAGGTGTTCGCCGAGGTCGACGTGCGCCCCCGCAACGTCGTGGTGCTCGCGCCCGGCACCATCCCGAAGACACCGTCGGGCAAGCTGCGCCGCGCGCACTCGCTAGCGCTGGTGAGCTGACCCCCACCCGGACGCTCCCCCGACCCTGCGCTCGGATGCCGTCTCCGGGGCGTCGTCGCTGGTCGCAGTCAGAAAGCGGTCCGGCAGCGCCAGCTTGTGAATCGTCCGCAACACCAGAAGATATTGCCGCACAATCGAACCCGTCGTATACGGCAGATCGTACTTCTCGCAGACGGCGCGGACCCGCTCGGCGATCTGCGGATACCGGTTGCTGGGCAGGTCCGGGAACAGGTGGTGCTCGATCTGGTAGCACAGGTTGCCGCTGGCGAAAGCCAGCACCGGACCCGCGCGGAAGTTCGCGGTCCCCAGGATCTGCCGCAGGTACCACTCACCGCGGGTTTCGCGCTCCAGCACGTCGGCGGTGAATTTCTCCGCACCGTCGGGGAAGTGGCCGCAGAAGATCACCACGTAGGCCCACAGATTGCGCAGCAGATTCGCCGTTCCGTTGGCCGCCAGGGTCCGGCGCCAGCGCCGCCGGCTGACCAACGGCCACAGCACATAGTCCTTGAGACCCTGGCGGGCGGACTTGCGGACGAAGGTCATCCGCTCGGCGGTGAGCTCGGCACTGTCCGCGGGCAGCCGGTCGCGCTCGGAATGGATTCCGTGCAGACCGATACCCCATTCGAAAACCGCTGCCAGCAAAAGATTTCGTACCGGCTGGAGCAGATGCTCAGGCTTCCAGGGCTCATCGCGCGTCACCCTCATGATCCCGAAGCCCAGATCGTCGTCGACACCGACGATGTTGTTGAACACGTGGTGGCGATAGTTGTGCGAGTAGCGCCACTGCGACGACACCGCGACCATGTCCCACTCCCAGGTGTTGGAGTGGATCTCGGGATCATTCATCCAGTCCCACTGGCCATGGCTGACGTTGTGGCCGATCTCCATGTTCTCCACGCTCTTGGCGAAAGCCAAGGCCGCCGTGCCCAGCACCCAGCCGGTCCGCGAGCTGCTGCAGCCGATCACCAGCCGGGCGGCCAGGTCGAGGGTGCGCTGGAAGGTGATGGTGCGCCTGATGTAAGCGGCGTCACCCGACCCCAGGGAATCCTCGACATCGGCCCGGATGGCGTCGAGTTCGCCCGCCAAGGCCTCGATGTCGGCGTCGGTCAGGTGCGCGAAGGCTGCAACGTCGGCAATCGCCAATGCATGTCCTGTCGATCCGGTCGAGAAGAATGGACCACCGGGCTAGGCTGAGGCAGCCGCCAGCGCGTGGAATTCACACCAGACTAGTAGCGGCGGCACCGGCCGTCAAAGGCGTACCTAAGTTGCTGGTAGAGAACGCTTTTCGCGATCAGTCCGAAATGAGACGTGGGCTGGCGGGAAGATCCCACCAGCCCACTCAACGAGTGTGCCGCGCTCAGACGGCCGAGACCCGCACCGCCTGCGGGCCCTTGTTGCCCTGTTCGATGTCGAACTGGACGCGCTGGTTCTCCTCCAGCGACCGGTATCCACTGCCGTCGATTGCCGAGTAGTGGACGAACACATCCGGTTCACCGCCATCGGGGGCGATGAAGCCGAAGCCCTTGTCGCCGTTGAACCACTTCACAGTTCCCTGTGCCATACTTTTTCAACTTCTCTCATCTGAATGGACGTCAGATCAACGTCCCAGGTCAGGCTAGCACGCCGAGCTGCCGTTCCACGGATCGCGAGCCGGGGGCCGGCGTCAGGCCCCGGGTGCGGCCGCCCACTTCGAGCTCTCCGCCTCGGCCAGACTCATCACCGCACACGCCAGATCGAACAGCCTGGTCTCCCGGCCGGAACCGGCGGTCGGTAACCGGGCGGCGGTACGCAACATCATCAAACCGAGCGTCTGGGAGGTCATGCTCGGGACGACAAGCAGTTTGGCGCACGCGATCGTGCCGTCGACCATCATCAGCCTGGGCCGGAGGTCCCGCTCCCCGTCGTGCCGGGCACGCACCCCGGTCGCCAGCGTCTCCAGGTCGAGCTGGCTCTCGGCGGCCGACCAGTTGATCCGGATCCCGACGACCTCCCCCAGCCGTCCGTGCACGGCCGCCACCAGCTCGGGAAGCTCGGCGGCCACCGACGCTGAATGCGGCCACCAGGCGCCGTCGATACCGCTGCCCAGATCCGCGGCCAGGGCTACCCTGGCGGGACGGGACGCACGGCGCGACCGCGCCGCCCCGTTCACGCCGACGGCGGATCGGCAGGCGAAACCGTGCTGGGCTGATCGGAGAAGACGGGAACCTGCACCGGCTCGGCGGCGTTGCGCGACGCGACATGCTCGGGGCGCGAGGGGTGGGAGAACAGTTCGGTGGATTCCATGCCACACGTCCTTTGCAGATACGAGCCCGGCCGATTCATAGGTCGCGAGCGCAAGAAGATCACGTCGCAGGCGGAACGCATGCAGCTTGAGAAGTTGCGGTGAAGAGGCGAATCCGCACAACGCCTGTCGCTCAGATTACACCCGATGCTCAGGCTGTTCGCCCCGACCCGCCCGCGAGGGCCGCCGGACAACGCGGCGCGGCACGCTGGGCCTGCTGCGGCGGAGCGTGCCTGGCGCGCAGCCGGATCTGAGCCCCCTTGTGCGGCACGAAGATGACATGCTTGAGGCGCTGCTTCTCGGCGGCCGCCGACGTGGTCTCCAGGTCGACACGGAGCAGGATCTCGCGCAGCACCACCCGGAACTCGACCATCGCGAACGTCGCCCCCAGGCAGCGCCGGTTCCCGCCGCCGAACGGCAGATACGTCGCCGGGCTCAGCGCCGCACCCACCATCCGGTCCGGGTCGAACCGCTCCGGATCGGGGTAGAGCTGACTGTCGGCGTGCACCGCGACGATGCCGGGGATCACCATCACCCCCGCCGGCAGGCGGTACCCGGCCAAGTCGACCGGCTCCTGCAGCACCCGGCCGACGTCGAACACCACCGGGCGGACCCGCAACGTCTCCCGCGCGACCGCATCGAGGTACTCGTCGTCACCGTCGCGCGCGGCACGCACCGCCCGGGCCAGCGTGTCCGGGTCGCGCACCAGCCGCTCCAGCGCCCAGGACAACCCCGTCGCCGTGGTGTCATGTCCGGCGAGCAGCAGCGTGATCAGCTGATCGCGCAGTTCCCGGTCGCTCATCGTGCGGCCGTCCTCGTTCGACGCGCGCACCAGCATGGCCAGCGCATCCGTGCGTTCGGCGAGCTGCGGATCGGCGCGGTGGTCGGCGATCTCGGCGTACAACAGCCGGTCGGCCTCGGCGAGCGCATCGGCCAGCGCCCGCCACGGCCGGCGCTTGAGCAGGCCGGGGTTGGCCACCGCCAGCGTCTCCCACGGCCCGACCCGCAGCACCCGGGGCAACACCTGCCGCAGCGCCGACAGCCGGGCCGCGTCGGTCGTCCCGATCACGGTCCGAAGGATCACCTCCAGCGTGATCTCCGACATCTTGGGTGCGGCGGCGAAGGTCCGGCCCACCGGCCAGCCGGCGATGTTGTCGGCGGCGATCTGCGCGATCAGGTCCACCTGGCGGGCCACCGCGTCGCGCGCGAACGGGGCCAGCATCAGCCGGCGGCGGTCCCGGTGCACCTCCCCGTCGACGACCAGCACCGAGCTGTCACCGAGCAGCCCCTTGAGCATGGAGTTGGCCTCACCGGCGTGGTA
Organism: Mycobacterium sp. ABE4_509; assembly: GCF_056160785.1. NCBI lineage: Bacteria > Bacillati > Actinomycetota > Actinomycetes > Mycobacteriales > Mycobacteriaceae > Mycobacterium > Mycobacterium sp. ABE4_509. Next base: position 5,101 of record NZ_JBSWXU010000144.1, read on the forward strand.
GACGTCCGGATCGCCGGCGAACACCGCCTTGATGTCGGCCGGATCGGTCAGGTAGACCAGCGTGCCCATCGAGGCCACCCGCAGCGTGAACGTCGGGCCGTACCGGCGCCGGCACGCCGCCACGAACTGCGGCCCGCGCCCCAGCAGGAGCGCGGCCTGAACGATCCGCGGCAGGCGCGGACCCGCAGGCAGAGACGACGGCGGCATCACCGTTCCCAGCGTACGAGCCCGACCCGGTCAGGTCAGCGAATTCACAGCAGCGCCCACGCATACGCCCCCGGTGTGCCGGGAACAGGGGGATACATGTCGCGATTTCTGTTCACCCTTGGTGAGTTCAGCTTCCGACGCCGGTGGTGGGTGCTCGGGGCCTGGCTGGCGGTGCTGGCAGCCGTCCTCGCCGCGTTCCTCGGCTTCCAGGGCCAGCCCAGCGACAACTTCGCCATCCCCGGCACCGAGTCCCAGCGCGCCGTCGAGCAGTTGCGCCAGGACCTGCCCGCCCTCAGCGGCGCGCAGACCCAACTCACCTTCGTCGCGCCCGAGGGCCGAACGGTCACCGACCCGGCGCTGGCACCGGTCATCGAGCGGACCGTCGCCGAGGCCAACACCATTCCCGAAGTCGCCGCGGCCGCCGGCCCCGCCCAGACCCGTCAGGTCGCGCCCGACGGACGCGTCGGGCTGGGGACCGTGCAGTGGAACCAGCAGATCGGCGAGGTGACCGAGGCCTCGCTCACCGCTCTCGAGGAGGCGATGGCACCGGCCCAGCAGGCCGGCCTGCGGGTCGAGTACGCCGGCAGCGTCTATCCCGGCTACCGCGTCGAGGTTCCCCACCTGCCCGAGATCATCGGCATCGCGGTGGCGTTCCTGATCCTGGTCATCACCTTCGGCGCGGTCGTCGCCGCCGGACTGCCGATCCTGACCGCCGGAATCGGCGTCGGCATCGGCGCGCTGGGCATCTTCGTCACCGCCGCGTTCATCGAGATGCCCACCGCGGCGCTTTCCCTGGCCCTGATGCTGGGCCTGGCGGTCGGCATCGACTACGCGCTGTTCATCCTCAACCGCTACCGCAACAACCTGCTGCTGTTGATCCCGCGCGCCGAGGCCGCCGGTCTGGCGGTCGGAACCGCCGGCGGCGCGGTGGTGTTCGCTGCTCTGACCGTGATCATCGCGCTGTGCGGGCTGGCCGTGGTCGGCATCCCGTTCCTGACCTACATGGGTCTGGCCGCGGCGGCGGCGGTGTTCATCGCGATGCTGATCGCGGTCACCCTGCTGCCCGCACTGTTCGGTTTCGCCGGCGGGCGGGTCGCCCGGTTCATCGAACCGCCCCTGCAGCCCGGGCGGCCCAGGCAGGTCGCCCAGGTCGCCGCGTACACCCCGCATCGAACCTTCGGTGCTTCGTGGGCGCGGTTCGTGGTGAGGTTCCGCAAGCCGCTGCTGCTGGGCGGCGCCGCCGGGCTCGTCCTGATCGGACTGCCCACCTTCGGCATGCATCTGGGCCTGCCCAGCGGGGCGTCCCAGCCCGAGTCCAGCACCGCCCGCCAGGCCTACGACCTGACCGCCGAGCATCTCGGGCCCGGGTTCAACGGCCCACTGCTGGTGGTCGCCGACCTGTCCAACGCCACCGACCCGCAGGCCGTGGGGACCGTCGCGGCCAACATCGGCCGTGAACCGGGCGTCGTTGCGGCCTCGCCGGCCGGCACCGGCGGCGACACCGCCGTCATCCAGGTGATCCCCGAGACCGGCCCCAACGACACCGCCACCGCCGACCTGGTCGAACGCATCCGCAACGACCGTGAGTCGATTGAAGGCGATACCGGCGCAACGTTTCTCGTCGGCGGCAACACCGCCTCCAACATCGACACCTCGGCAAAACTGGCCGCCGCGCTGCCGGTGTTCATCGTTGTGGTGGTCGGCCTGGCCTTCCTGCTGCTGACGGTCGCGTTCCGCGCGGCGATGGTGCCGCTGACCTCTATCGCGGGGTTCCTGCTGTCGGTGTTCGCCGCCATCGGGGTCCAGGTCGCGATCTTCCAATGGGGTTGGGGAGCCGGGATTCTCGGTATCACCCCCGGGGAGACCATCAGCTTCCTGCCGATCATCGTGCTGGCCATCATCTTCGGCCTGTCCAGCGACTATGAGGTATTCGTGGTCTCCCGGATCCGGGAGGAGCTCGGCCACGCCGACAGTGCGCAGGACGCCGTGCGCAGCGGCGTGGCGCTGTCTGCCCGCGTTGTCACCGCAGCCGCGCTGATCATGTTCGGGGTGTTCGTCGCCTTCCTGGCCGGCGGCGACCCGATCATCAAGTCGATCGGGCTGACGCTGGCCGTAGGGGTGTTCCTCGACGCGTTCGTGGTGCGCCTGACGCTGATACCGGCGGTGATGGCCATGCTGGGCGACACGATGTGGAAGCACTCCAAGTGGTTCGGCCGCTACGTGCCCGACCTCGACATCGAAGGCACCGCGCTGGAGGCCGAGCACCGCGGCCCCGCCGCCGCGCCCGCCGGTGCGCCCAGCTGAGCGACTACCGGCCGGCGCCGTTGATCTGCGGTTTGTCGATGGTTCCGCGCTCCACCCCCCACATGGTGGCGATGGTGCGGTACTCGCCGGTCTCCATCAGGTGTTCCAGCGCCAGCCGCAACGACTCGGCCAGGCCGGAGTCCTTGGGAACCGGCCACCCGTAGGGCGCCGAGTCGAACACGTCGCCGGCGGGCACCAGCTCACCGCGGGACAGTTTGATCGCGAACCCGGTCACCGGAGAGTCGGCCGACATCGCGTCCACCTCGCCGGCGACCAGCGCCGTGGTCACCGCGTCCTGGCCGCGGAACTCGACGATGTCGACCGGCGCCACCCCGGCGGCGACACACTCGTCGCTCTTCTGCGGCAACTCCTCGGTGGCCTGCAGAGTCCCTTGTGCCACACCGACTCTGCCCCCACACGCCGCGGCCGGTCCGACCGTCGTCCCGGGGCGGCGCGCCCACTGGGTCCCGGCCTCGAAGTAGGTGACGAAGTCGACGAGTTCCTCGCGCTGCTTGGTGTCGGTCACCGAGGACATCCCGACGTTGATCGCCCCGCTCTGCACCGACGGCAGGATCTGGTCGAAGTTGATGACGCGGTAGTCGGGCACCAGCCCCAGCACCCGGGTGATGGCATTCATCAGGTCGACGTCGAAACCCACCAGCTGACCGTCGGCGTTCTTGAACTCCATCGGCGCGTAGGGCACGTTCACCCCGATCACCAGCCGGCCCGTGTCCCGGATCTCGGCCGGTACGGTCTGCGCGATCTGCTCCACCGCGCCGTCGGCCTGCGCCGGGGCCGGACCGTCGTCGCGCCACGGCGCCCATATCCACACCCCGGCCGCCACGGCAGCGGCCACCACGACCGCGGCCCCGGCGAGGACCAGCGTCCGCGGCGACCTCCTCCGGGTGGTCCGTGCGGAATGGCGTGAGCCGCGGGCCCGCCGGATCGGCGCGTTGAGCGCACGCTGCGCCGCGGCGGCCAGCTCGCCGGCGGTCTGGTAGCGCTTGGCGGGGTTCTTGGCCATCCCCTTGGCGATCACCGCGTCGAACGCCGCCAGCCGTGGGTCGGCCGCCGACGGACGGGGCAGCGGGGCCACCATGTGCCCGGCGATCTGCTGTTCGAGGCTGTCGGCGGGGTAGGGCCGTGACCCGGTCAGCAGCTCGTAGAGCACACAGGTCAGGGCATAGATGTCGGAACGGGCGTCGACCTCACCGGCCTCGAACCGTTCCGGGGCCATGTAGGCCAGCGTGCCCAGCGTGCTGCCCGCGGTGGTCAGCGCCTTCTCGCCCGCCGTGCGGGCCAACCCGAAGTCGATCAGGTACACGAAGTCGCGGCCGGTGATCAGGATGTTCGACGGCTTGATGTCGCGGTGGATCAGGCCCGCCTTGTGCGCCGAGTCCAGCGCGTGGGCGACCTGTTCGACGATGCGGACGGCGAAGGGCGCCCCCAGCGGCTTGTCGGTCTCGGCGAGCATCGTGCCCAGGTTGCTGCCCTCGATCAGGCGCATGTCGAGGTAGAGCCGGCCGTCGATCTCGCCGTAGCCGTGGATCGGCACGACGTGCGGATCGTTGATGCCGGCGGCGGACTGGGATTCGCGGCGGAAGCGCTCCTGGAAGGTCTCGTCCTCGGCCATGTGGTGCGGCAGCACCTTCAGCGCGACCACACGGTCGGTTCTGGTGTCGTAGGCCTCGTAGACCTCGCCCATCCCGCCCCGGCCGATCAGCTTCTGCAGCCGATAGGGCCCGAATGGAGTCGCATCCACCGTTGGTCTCCTCGAGTGCGGCCAATCGGTTCGTGCGTTGAAGCTACCTCATGTTCGCCGGCACCGCCCCGTACGCGGGAAACTGCCGAAATGGCATTCCAGCAGACCCCTACTCGCACTTTTGCTGCCGGAATGCCGTTTCGGCGCGCGGGGGTGCCGGCTCAGAGGCGGTACATCTCCCGGGCCATCGCGGCCTGCTCGAAGGTGCGGTCGCGCAGCGGCGGGTAGTAGCGCCGCTTGCCCGGCCCGGGGTCGGCGGGGGCGGCGTCCATCGCCACCTCCACCGTGCGGGACGGCGCCGTGAGCCAGCGCAACAGCGCGCCCGGCAGCCAACGCCTGGGTGTGAATCCGGCAATCGAAGCCATGTCATGTCACCTCGTGTTCGTGGGCTGGTGGCGGTCCTCTCCCGCCGCGGCGCCCTGGTCTGATTCCGAACTTAAGATAAGAAATAGAAGTTGTCAATGTTATTTGCACTTTGGGTTAGAAATGTGAGCTAGCGGGTACGATGGGTGGTATGGCGCGCAAGACCTATGGACAGTTCTGCGGGCTCGCCCATGCCCTCGACGTGGTCGGCGAGCGCTGGACGCTGCTGATCGTGCGGGAACTGGGTTCCGGCCCGAAGCGCTACAGCGAGCTGGCCGAGGCGTTGTCCGGCATCGGGACCAGCCTGCTGGCCACCCGCATGCGCCAACTCGAGGCCGACGGCGTCATCGCGCGCCGGCTCGCCGTCGACCAACCCGGCTCAGCGGTGGTCTACGAGCTCTCCGACGCCGGGCGCGAACTCGCCCTGGCGCTGATCCCGCTGGCGACCTGGGGTGCGCGCCACCAGATGTCGGACGCCGACATCCGCCACGAATCGTTTCGCGCCGAGTGGATGTTGAGCTTTCTGGCCGCCGAGTTCCGGGACGACGCCCCGGCCGACCTCGACGCGGTCTACGAATTCCACATCGGCGACAGCACCGCGTGCCTGCACCTGCGCCGCGGCAAGGTCTCGGTGACGCCGGGACCATGCCCGGACACTCCCGATGTCACCGTCCGCGCATCGGCACCGACCATCGCAGCACTGAACGGGGGCACGAAGACACTGACAGAGGCGCGGCGCGGCGGTGACCTCGAGGTGACCGGCGACGAGGAAGCCGCCGCGGCACTGACCGAGCTCATCGAACGCCAACTGGCCCGTTTGTGAACACTCCGCCGGGCAGAGCCGGTCGCTCTACCGTGGAGCAATGACCGAGAATCCGGCGGCGATCGAGGCCAGCCACCCACCCGAAGCTCTGCTGAACCTGATGAACCCGGTGCTGCGGCGGGCCCTGCGCACCCCACTGGGCAGGGGCCTGAGCCCGTTCATGCTCGTCGAGTTCACCGGACGCAAGACCGGCCGCCGCTTCTCGGTGCCGGTCAGCGCCCACCACCTCGGCGGCGACCTCTACGCCGTGCTCGAAGCGCCGTGGAAGTACAACTTCCGCGGCGGAACCGACGCGGTCGTCTACCACCGCGGTGAACGGCACCCGATGCGCGGTGAACTCATCACCGAACCCGAGGCCGTGGTGGACATCGCCGACCGGCTGGCCCGGGCCTACGGACCCCAGCGCGCCAGCCGCTACATGGGACTGGGCTTCCGCGACAACCGCCTGCCCACCGCAGCCGACTGGCGCGACGCCGTGGAGCGGATGGGCCTCGCAACGATCAAGCTGACCCCCAGAACGTGACGGCGACGCCCGGCCGTCGTGCTTTGATCGGACGTGCTTGGATCAGCAAATGGGTTTGCGCTCACTGATTCTGGGACCCGCCCTGGCCGCCGTCGCCGCGGTGTCGGTGTCGTGTTCGCCGCAGGGCACCGACGCCCCGCCGCCCGCGTCGTCCCCCGCGTCGCCCCCGGCGGCGTCGACCTCGGCGGCGTCGACCGCCCCAGCCGACACATGCGATCCGCCGGTCGGACAATTGATCTGCGATGATCCCGAGATCGCCGCGCTGGACGCCAGACTCACCGGCACCGTCGACCGCACACTGGCCGCAGCGGACGACCCGGCCGCGGCACGGTCCGAACAACGCGGCTGGGAGGCCGGGCGTGACGACTGCTGGAAAGAGCCCGACATCCGCCGCTGCGTGCTGGAGGCCTACCAGACCAGGCTGGTCGAACTCCAGATTCCCGGCCTGCCCGAAGCACCCGTGGTGACCTATCGGTGCGACGACACCGCCGATACGCTCACCGCCCGGTTCTACCCCGACGCCGATCCCTCGGCGATGGTGCTGGACTGGGGTGGCGACTCGGCGATCCTGATTCAGCAGCGAACCGCCAGCGGCATCCGCTACTCCCGCGATGGCGCCGAGTACCGGGAGCATCAGGGTGAGGTGGTGGTCGACTTCTACGGCAAGCGCCTCAACTGCACACCCGAGTAGCGGTGCCGGGGCTAGCCTGAAAAGCGCCTCGCAAAGGAGCGTGTCATGGCGAAGGAATACGACCACCACATCTCGGAATCCCTGAAGAACCGCGGCTGCCGGTGCCGGTGCGGCACATGTAGCGGCGACGGCCACTGCCACAACATCGCCGCCGGCTGCAACGTCCGACGCTGACCCGGCCCCAGGCTGGGTTACGGCGCCCCGCCGGCGCCGAGTTCCCGCCTGTCACCGCCACGGCCCGGGCTGTACCGTCGGGAGACATTGCACGGCCGCGTTGCGGCGGCCAAACTCCCAGACGGACATCCGACGGCGAACGCCCTGCGCGGCAGCGAGGTTGACATGAAAGACGCGAACCCGGTCCTCCATGTCGTCGTCGCCGACCGCAACCTGGTGCCCCACCGCGACCGGTTGGAAAGCCTGGTTCCCGGCGCCCGGTTCACCTGGCTGACCGACGGCGTGCCCTACGAGGCACTGCGCGACGCCGAGGTGTTCGTCGGCCGCTTCTTCACCGCCGACATGGTGCAGGCCGCGACGAAGCTGCGGCTGATCCATGTCGGGGGCGCCGGCACCGACCGCATCGACTTCGCCGCACTGCCACCGGATGTCCAGGTTGCCAACACGTTTCACCACGAGCGGTCGATCGCCGAGTACGTCGCGGGCGCGGCGATGCTGTTGCGCCGCGACTTCCTGATCCAGGACCGCGCGCTGCGCGACGGGATCTGGGCCACCTCGGTGTACGACACCTCGCTGCCGCAGTCACCGACCCTCGCCGGCGCACGGATCGGGTTCGTCGGATTCGGGCACATCGGCAGCTGCAGCTGGAATCTGCTGCGCGCCTTCGGCTGCACGGCCGCGGCGGTGACCGGGTCGGGGCAGCTGGCCGACGACGCCGGGTTGGACTGGGTGGGCGACACCACCGCGCTGGACCGGTTGCTGGGCGAATGCGATGTGGCCGTGGTGTCCGCACCGCTCAACGAGCACACCGAAGGGCTGATCGGGGCGGCGCAGCTGGCCGCGCTGGGGGCCGACGGGGTGCTGATCAACGTCGGGCGGGGACCACTGGTCGACGAACGGGCGCTCTACGACGCGCTGGCGGGCGGGGTGATCAAGGCCGCGGCGATCGATGTCTGGTACCACTACCCGTCCGGGGACGGCCGCGGCGCGCCCAGCGAGCTGCCGTTCGCCGAGCTGCCCAATGTGCTGATGACGCCGCACTCATCGGGGGTCACCACCGACACCTTCGCCGGCCGCGCGGACGACATCGGCGCCAACATCGCCCGGCTGCAGCGCGGGGAACCGCTGCACAACGTGGTGCGCTGACGTTCCCGCTGCAGCTCCGCCGAAATGGCATTCCAGCAGGCGGCCACTCGTACTTTCGCTGCCGGAATGCCAGTTCGGCGCAAAAGGCGGCGGAAAGGTAGCGCTAGGGGGGGCTAGGGGGTGTAGTCGTACTCGGGTTCGTGGAACCGGTTGATGATCGGAATGCGTTCGATGATCCGGTCCCGCAGCCGCGGCTGCTGTGGGGTGTTCAGCTGCGGCGCAGGCGCACTGCCCACCGGCGGCACGTAGGCGGGTGCCGGCGCCGGAGCAGGCGGCAGATAGTTGGGCGGCGGTGCCGGCGGCACGTAGGCCGGGGGCTCGGGGACGTACGCCGGGGCCGGGGCGATCGGCTCATCGTAGACCGGCGGCGGGGCCTCCGGCGGCGTTGCCGGTTCGGCGGCAGGCGGCTCGATCGGCATCGCGTCGGGAACCACGAACTCGGCGGCGACCGGCTCGGCGGGCACCGGGGC
>NZ_JBSWXU010000145.1:0-13544 GCF_056160785.1 Mycobacterium sp. ABE4_509
ATGGCACTCCGGGTCGCTCACCGCGGTCGATGTCGTCTTGTTTGATCCACTTGGACAGCGTGACGGGATGGAGGCCGATGTCGTCGGCGTTCTGTTTCGGAGGTTTCCCTGCTCGGGTCAGCCCGATCGCGGGGCCTCGGAATTCGGCCGGATACCGGCGTGGCATCACGATCGGCGTTTCGTACAGGAGGTCAAATAGTCACCAAATCTGGAACCCAAACCGTTGGTCAGGTCGGGTGTCACCCATTTGTGCAGCAGCCCCACGCTAACGTGCGACCAGCATGATACGTCTCATCCAAGAGTTCTGATTCTAGCTCGAACGGGAGCGGGAATCGCGAGCTGCGCAAACGCACATGGGCATGCATCAGTCTGATAGAACTCGGGTCACGCGGTAGCGTCTGTTCGAAGGGGGAGGACTTGTGACAGATCGCCTGTATCAGAACCTAGTCGAGTCAGTGAAGTCTGGCGCGGCGATGATCGTTGTAGGCACTGGCGTCTCGATCGGTGCTACGGGAGATTACCCTACTGCGTCGTGGCGAGGGCTACTTCGTTCTGGTCTCACGTGTGCCAGAGATATTGACCCGAGTCTATCCGAGGAATGGGCTCAGAGGGTTCGAGGTGAGATCGACGCAGACGACCTAGACGATCTCCTTTCCGCTGCAGAGAAGATCAGCCGCAAGCTCGGCGCGCCGTCGGGTGGTGAGTTTCGTCGCTGGCTGAGGGAGTCCTATGAGAATGTGCCGGTCACTGATTGTGCCGCGCCAGAGGCGATTGCGGCATTGAATCTGCCGATTCTGACCACCAATTACGATGATGTGCTGCAAAGCGTCGTTGAGGGTTCGCCCGTTACATGGCAGCAGCCTGAGGCTCTACAGCGCGTACTGCGGGGTGACGACCGGTCGGTTGGATACCTGCATGGGCACTATAAAACTCCAGAGTCAGTAGTCCTAGGAATTCGCAGCTACGAAGCCGTACTGAATGCGCCAGCAATTCAAGCTCTTCAGCGTGCGATATCGACGATGACGACTCTTATCTTCGTCGGTATGGGGAGTGGACTCGACGATCCGAACTGGTCAGCGCTTTTCGACTTCGTCAATGCTTCAATTCCAAATAGCGATTACCGTCATTACAGGCTTTGTTTAAAGGGCGACGTTCGGAAACTCAGCGAAAAGCATCGGGATTCACCTCTATGCCCCCTGAGCTTCGGTGAAGAAAACACCGACCTTGGAATTTTCCTTCAAGAACTCGGGGAAGTCAGCGAACGAGCTTCCGCGATCCGGGCGAAATCAGAGATGTCTGAGCGTGGGCTGGGTAAACGGAGTACCCGGTACCTGTGGGACCAGACAGGATCGAGCGCCCAACACCCCTGCGCTGTTCCAACATGGGTCGGCGCTGTCTGCACTATGGACAACACTATCCGCCTACTGGATAGAGGTGTTCAGGGCAGCCTCTTCGCGGTCGATGAGGGATCGTTGGGCGAGGGCGCTGCATCGGTGCGGATCTCTCCGGACGGTACGGCCGTCGGCACTGTCCACCACGGGCAGCTGTTGGTCAACTGGCTGAGTCAGTCGGGAACGATCGACGCGTGGGCGCCGCTGGATGTCAACGAATTCTCCAGCTCACCCAACGCCGCCCGGCTGCTTGCGGTGGAGAGGAAAGGCTCCCGATCGGTATTATGCCTGGTGAGCGAAGCTTCATCAACGTACATTGTACGGGTCTGGCCGTCTGGCGCCAATCGAGATCGTGCGGAGTTTGTGCGGGAGGTCTGCCAGGAACCGTCCAGCGCGGGAGTCCTCTGGAACGAGAAGGCGGTTCTCGTCTGCCCAGACGAGAACGGCAGGCGCACGACGCGCTTCTTTCCAGAGCTCTCCGACATCACTGCGATCGATGCCGCATTTCTCAATCACTCATTATTCGTGGCTGCCCTGGGTCTCGACAACAAGGAAGCGGTGGCCATTCACCTAAATGGTCGGAGGACGGACGCGGAGCTCCCAGACAGCGCGACCGCCGTGGGCTTGGTGCACGGAACACCCGGCCGGCTTAGCCAACCGTCACTTGCTGTTCTGAATACGAATGGCCTGCGCTGCTATAGCGTCAAGGTGGCTGAAGAATGGACCACGACTGGATGGCTTTGACGCCATCATTTGAGGTGCAGGCATTGTCGGGCGTAGTCGTAGACTCTCGCCGCCGCACACGACCGAGACGGTGGTATCTGGGACCGAGGTGGGGGATTGACTGACAGGGCGACACTCCTGGCCGAAGTGAGCCGCCGACTCGGCAACAGGCGTCTAGTGTGGGCCGGACTGCGCGGAGACGACATCGAGCCTCTCGCGGACCTGCCCCAACTGCACGGCGCCTTCGCGATCGTCGGGTCGTACAGCCATCGGATCGCGGTGACGTCCCTCGCCTACGAGGACATCACAGGCGTTCGGATTGATCCCGAAGTGTGGGACATCGACGATCACCTCGGCGCAGAGGCCACGAATGAGTTCCGCCGGACGTTGCTGTCTGCTCTGAATTCCGAAAGCGCACTGCTGCCGTACCGACCGTCGAGTTTCCTCTCGGCGATACACTTCGCCCGCCAGGACCGGTGCCTCCATCTCGGCCTGTTCGCCGCGCACCAGTCCGCGTTCGAGCACAAGCCTTGGGTGGAGAGCGCCGTGCGCAGCCTGGGTTTACCACGCATCCCGTGGACGTACATCGCCGACGAAGAGCAGCTCAGCGCTCGCGACCTGACGTCGCGGGGTCCTGTCGTGCTAAGGCGTAGCCGGACCTCAGGGGGCGAGGGATTTGCTCGTGTGAACTCGCTTGATGAATTGCTTGCCGACTGGCCACGCGTCGATGAGTCATTTGTCGCTGTTGCTCCGTATCTGGACGGGGCGATTCCCCTCAACATCGGCGCGACCGTATGGGCCGATGGCGTCACGCTGCATCATCCTTCGGTCCAGTTGATCGGGCTCGAGTCCTGCGTCACCCGCGACTTCGGCTATTGCGGCAACGACTTCGGACTGGTACGGGACCTGGACCGTCAGGTCATCATGCAGATTGAGACATCGGCGATCCAGATCGGAGAGTGGCTTCGCCGTCATGGTTATCTAGGAAGTTTCGGAATCGATTTCCTGCTGCACCAAGGTCAGTTGCTGTTCACCGAGATCAATCCGAGGTTCCAGGGGTCAACACATGCGTCGTGCCGACTCAACATCGAGGACGGCGAGTCGTGCTTGTTGCTTGAACACGTCGCCGCGTGGCTCGGAATCCCCTGCCCCCCTCAGATTCCCTTGATGGAGAGGGTCGCATGCACCACGAATTTCGCCAATGTGGTCGTGCACTGGATCGGCTCGAGCGGTGCGCAAGTGGATGCGCGATCCTTGCTGGAGAGGGTTCGCGCGGTCGAACCGCGAGTTCATGCCGACGTCGTGGCGCCAAGGGAGGTCCGCAACGAGCGCGGATCGGCTGTGGCCCGGCTGGCGTTGCGCCGCCGTGTCACCCGGACAGGCTTCGATCTCGACAAACTGCTGGACGACGTCATACGCGGGTGGCAGGCTTCCACCAAAGAATCCTTGACCGAAGGACGGGCGCAATGGGTTTCCGAATAAAGCGGGAGGCGAAGCAGGAGGTCTACTTCCCGTACCCAAACGGGTGGGACACCTACCTCCAAGTCCGTGGAGACGCACCACCCCATGATCATTCGTTATGCCGGGTTCTCAACAAGAACACCGCAAGTCTCCGTGAGCTGGCAACGGCGTCTGCAAAGCGCCGCGAAGAAGAGATCAGAGAGCAGCTAGCGCAGGCAAGAGCTGCACACAGGGACATCACCAACCTGAAAGAACTCCTTGACCAGAGGAAGGAAGAGTACACAGAGCTACTAAAGCGAGCTGCCTTCCCGTGGATCACTCCAGTAGTCGGCACGGGATGCCTGAGCGCCTCCGATGATTTAGGCGGGCTGGATGTGGCCAAAGTTCCTGGCCAGCTGGCACGGATCGCCGAGTCCTGGGGTTCGGTGTTTCCCGGCGGCGACAACGCCAATGAACTAATTTTTTCCTTCACATCGAATCTTGTCATGTCCAGGACGCCCCAAGTGCACACCATCCCCACTGCCGAGGATGTCCCAGGCGCAGCAGATCTCACGTCGAACAAGTCCGTTGCAGCCAAATCGGCGCTGGTAGCAGCCCTGCTAACCCGGCTTTTTCACCGGATTGCGGCTCTGACTGTACGTCAGGTCGGGGAGCGGTATCAGCAGGCACGCCTCACTAGTGATCATCAGGAGTACAACAATATTCAGGAGCAACTTGTCCAACCTCTGCTGGCGAACCTCTCCGATTTTGCCGATCTCACCAAGAGGCCCCACGCGTTGGGCTTCCTAAGGGCATATGTCAACGACTTGTCACTGCAGCTGAGGAGAGATGGCGGAGCCGTGCGCGTCGCCGACGCTCAATTGCTCACCGAGGTCACCTGGCATCTAATGACACGGGGTACTGAGCGCTACGTCGGCTGGAGCGACCTGATCCTGCTCATCGGTATGGCGTCGCAAGAGTATCAGCGGGATCGCCAGTTTCCATTTCTGACCGATCTCAGTGATCCAAAAGGTTTGGTGCAGTGGTTGATTGACGGTCTGGACAACACTACTGGCGAGTCGTGGCAATCGCGGGTCGGCGAGGGCGGCGATACCAGCGATCGCGAGGAGTTCTACAACAGCGTCGCAGACCTCATCGTCGAGCAGGCCAGACTTGGCGGCAAATTCAACAAGTCTGGCCCCGAATACAGGTACCTACCCGCGGTTGCATATGTGACGTCATTCGACCTTGAACTCGAGATGGCGCTGCACGCGCGCAACGAGTCCTTCGTGCTGGTGGCTCCGTTTGAGGTATGGCATGGCACGGGTACAGGACGCCGGTCGTCGCTGGTCTGGTTCTACCGGGTAGTCGCGGCGCCCGCCTGTGCAGCGCAGCCGTCACTGACCGGCTTGAGAGAAGGCGTCCACTGGAACCTTCTCACTGAACAGGCGTTCGGTCGCCGTAGTTCGCCGATTAGTGGATTGCCAGTAGTCGTGAGGTTGACCGGCTGTCCGCTGGTCCAACCGCCAGTGGCTCGAGGTGACGAAGAGCTGGAACGCGAGCTGGAGGCGGCAAACCTCCCTACGGCCAAAGCCGACTTCGAAATCGGTCACGCCACACTGCTTGTCGAACATATCGGGCTGCATCACTGGGCTACCGAAGCACGCGAGGCCGTCCGGCTACCGAGAGAGCTTGTAGGCCATCGTGGTAAGCCAGACGGCTCGACCGACAACATGGACCGACGCTTTTGGATGCTGCTTGGTGTTCAGATAGCAGACGACGCGGTTCGCCACCGCGTCGGCTCCTTGGTCGCCGCCGAATCGATCAGAGGTTTGATCCAGGATGCGGAGTCGGAGACACCGCAAACCGGAGTTGTGGTCAACCTCAGATCAGAGCCCGCACAACGCGATATCTTCCAATGGCAGGGGCTCGATGTAGTAGCCGACGACCACACCGCCGTCGTGAATGCGCTCCGGCACTATATTCAGCACTTGAAAGATCCGTCGACTCGGCCCGGCTTGGATGAAACATGTGCTATCGGTCCGAACGACACACTGCGCGAGGAGCGCCGATGCTGACTCCGCCTGCGGTCTGGAAGACTAGCCCCACCCTGCTCGGGGCTTGGCGCAGCGAGCTGGAACGAATCGACTACTGCCCGTGGGTGGGGCCGCGTCCGTACCGGGACCTCGAGCATCCCTACGCGCTGATAGGCCGCGACGACGAAGCTTGGGAAATCGCGCAGTGCGTCCGCGATCACGCGGTGACGGTGCTGACTGGGGCGTCAGGGGTTGGGAAGACGTCGGCACTGTACGCCGCCGTGCGGCCACAGCTGGAGAGTTGGGGTTATGAGGTGATGCAGTGCACGAACTGGAATCCGCCCCAGGACTTCGACGCCGGGACCCTGATCGCTACGCAAGCTGCGCATGACCTCCCACCGGAGGTGCGCCTCGGGGACGGGGAACCATCGTTCATCGAGCAGCTTGACCGCTACTATCCCGATAAGGCGGTTATCATTCTCGATCAATTCGAGGAACTCATCAGGTATCGACCTCTCGCATATCGCAAGGTGCTCCAATGGATTCAGGATACCGCTGAGTCGTCACGCGTTCGAATCGTCGTATCCTTGCGGATCGAATACGAACACGAGTTAATGGGGCCTGGTGGTTTGAATATTCGCCCCTTTGCTATGACACGCTATGAGCTGGCGGCGATCACAGACCCCGGCGTGATCGAGGAAATCATCGGGAGCGGTGAGATGCCTTCGGGCGAGCCCGCGGCCTCCTCTAGCGCCGTCGAAACACTCGTGGAGGTCTGGTCAAACACGGTCGACAAGTCTGGTTGGTCGGAAGTGGGTCTGCTGCACCTTCAGGCCACGCTGTTCACCCTGTGGCACGCAGCCAATGCGGCACGGCGACAGTCAGATTGGCGCCGAGTCGAGAACGCGGATGTGTGCGATTTGATCGGTCGATCGAGTGAAGCTGACACGACAAGGGTCTACTCGAAAAAGGTGAAGCCGTTCGAGTTTAGTCTCGCCAAGTCAGTGGAGGTGAAGCTGGACCACTGCAGGGTGGCATGTGCGCAATCTGCGGTCGATTCCTCCCTGGCCACCCGCGCTCGTGAGTTCGTCGCTGCTATGTCTGGACATCTGTCCAGCGGTGGTTACAAGATCAGCCTGAACCGCGATGAGTTGGCGGAACGGGTTATCAATACGGTGGCACCGCCCGGAGTGGAATTGGCCAAGGCGATGCTTGCTTCGAAAGTCGACTATGCGGCGGAAGTGCGGCATCCTCAAGATATTCCGAGTGAGCTAGACTGGCTGGCTGTTCGGCGATCAGAACTTCTGGGTGGTGGTGGCTCGCTTTCAAGCACATGGCCTTGGGAGCTGGATCCCGAGGACCTTAGCGGTGGCCCAGTACTCGGTCTGCGCCCCATTGACAGCTACCTCGAAGAATTGCGAAGCTTTCACTTCGCTCTGGAATGGCTGCGTACGTGTGTGCTGGTACGGGTGACGAGTACCGAACCCGGCAAGGTGATGGTGAGTCTCAACCACGACCGTTTTGGGGAGGGGTTGGCTCGGTGGAAGCACGACGTGGCGACCGGTTCCGAAGAAGCCATCGCGCGTGTCTCGGCCGTCCGAGGCACAACTCTTGATTGGTCGGCGGAGAACACGCCCACCCCCGAGGTGATTGCCAATGTGCGGTGGGTGGACTGCATGATCACCCGAGCGTTCAAGACCACGACGTTTGTGAATTGCGATTTCCGGGGCTCAACATTTCGCGAGTGCCGGTTCGAAGGCGTGTCGTTTGTAAACTGCGTTCTCGACGACGTGGAGTTTGTCGACTGCTGGATCATCGGGCGGCCACGTGCGCTACCCGAAGGGCTGACCAAAGAGCAGAAGGAGAAGCGCCCCGCGTTCTTGGTGCCCGCCCCGGCGGTAGTGCCGATATTGAACCGGTACCGAGAATCGATAGAGGCCGGCTCAAGCATAGAGCTATTTTCTGAGACGGCCGGGGTCGCGGCGGTGCCCGCGCCGAAGTCGAGCAAGAACGCCCGCCTAGTCCCTTTTGAGCCACAGTCGGGCGGGGTGACGATGTTCGGTGGACGCCTGAGTTCGTTAAAGATGCGGGCGTGTGAGTTCCCGGATAACGGGCTGCTGTCACTGCGCCATGTCGCCGGCACGTCGGTGGAGCTCGCCGAGCAGACCCAGGCGCGCGTAGAAGTGTTCGCTGCCGCCCTGCGCGGGCTCACTATCACCTTGCCAATCGCGAAACTGTCAACCTCTCAGACTGTGAACGAGGGGTCCGACTCCATGGGTGAGAACGACCAAGACAAGCGGGGAGAGGACAGCAACAATGCTGAATTCCCATTTACCTTGTGGCTGCGTGATTCCCGGATCATCAACGTGTGGATCGGACCTGACATCCGGGGAACCGCAGAATTCTTTGACTGCCGGATTTGGCAGCTTTTCAACGGGTCGGACTACTTTATGGTCACTTTGCCTGAGTCGCCCGTCATGGGAGCTGTCAACGTCGACGCGTCCCAGGATCTGATTCCGTTCCCGCCCAGATTGTTCCCAGGCGCGCAGGACAACTTGGAGGGCATTCGTGGCGAGGTCGTGAAGGCGAGTCTGGATATAGACTATCGGAGCCAGCCCGCCAAGTACGAACTCACGGGTGACCTGGATGAGGACTGACGTGATGAGACCTGAGTCGCTGTACGAGCAGGTTAGTGACCTTTTCGCGGCTGACGACGAGGGCGCCTTACGTGCTGCGGTTGCCTTGGCTGATTCGCAGTATTCGGCGATGCATGCGCGGGCGGCTTCGCCGCATGATGCCGAGACATCGCGTATCGTGTCGCTGGCGACGGCTAAACTCGGGGACTACGGCGGTGCGGCGAAATGGCGGGCGCGCGCACTGAGTCGGTTCGTCTTGACCGGCTGGGTCGAGGGAGTCGCCGTGCTCCTGATCGGCAGTGCGTTCGTGGAACTTGGCCGGGAAAACGCCGACTATCCGGCCGGACAATTCCTCGATGCAATCAAGCCGTCCAACGCTGCTCTGGCCATACTGGACGATGTCGACATCCTGAGTGCGGGCACAGAATCGGGAATCAATATCAGCCGGAACTCACCGTCGCCAGCCCTCATCGCTCGGCTGCTGCAGGAGAAGAGGGGCTTCCTACTGCTTCTGCAAGGTGACTTCGGTGCGGCACGAACGGCGTACGAACGGGCTCTTGAGGCCGGGGCATCAAGCCTTCGTGGGCGCATCAAAGTCAGCCTCGGTATGGCACTACTACACTATGTCGACGCGCGAAAGGCGGGCGGCCGCGGGGGCAGCGGGCCTACAGCAGCGCTTGTTGCCGAGGCCGAAGAAACGGGGGAGATGAACTTGACTGATCTCATCAACGTGGGCCGCTTCAACATCGCGCAGATGGTGGCTAGTTCCATGCATCTTAAGCCCTACGAAGTTCTCTGATCGAGCAAGTACTCAAGCAGCGCCATCCGCATGTACAGCGCATCGTCGCTTTGCTGAAAGACACGCATCCTGGGGTTCTGGAAAGCGTCAGGCTCGATCTCGTCGACGACCGGAAGCGGGGACAACACGACCGCCGAGGGTTTGAGTGCGGCGAGTTTGTCCGATGTGATGCGCAGCCGGGTCCGGCCGGCTTCGTCAAGCGCTCGGTGCGGGATTCCAGCCACGTAGAGCACATCAGCATCCTCTAGCTGCGTGAGCGTGCGATGCTCGCTCACCCGGGCGAGTGCTGGTGGCACGACAACTCCGGTCTCGAGCGGCGGCTCGGTCACGAGCAAGAGCTTGCGCGGGGCCTCGCGAGCGAGCAATCTTAAAAAGCTTCGTACACAGCGCATTCGGAGATCGCCGCACACCGCCAGCACGAGTTCGTGCGCTGGCCGTTCAAGTGTGCGCAGCGCGAACAGGTCAATCAAGGCCTGGGTCGGATGCTCGGCACGGGGTCCCCGGTCTCCTCCACTGACCAGTGGGACCGCAAGACCAGGTGGCCGGGCGAGTTCGTCGCTGACTCTGGCCACGATGAGGTCAACGTAACCCCCGACCGTCCGCAGCGTGTCGTGCACCGACTCGGGCATGGACAACGTGCTGTGGCGCTGCTCGACTACCTCGACGGCGGTGGTGCCCAAGCGTGCTGCTGCAGCCGCGAAGCCGACCCGGGTCCGCAGAGAGGTTTCCAGGAAGACCAGGCCGATGATTGCGCCGGCTCGGAAATCAGCTGCGACGCGCCGGGTACGCTGGTGCTCCGCTCGGTCCAAGAGCCAGGTCACAGCGCTATCGGACAGATCGTCGATCGACCGCACAAACACTAGCGGTCACCGATCATTCTGGGCCGCTGATAACGGTAGCGCGGCGTCCCGTCAACTCCCGTCGCGAAGCTCAGTGTGTTGTGGCTGCATGGTGGGCAGTCGGGCCCGAGTGCCACGCCGTATGCCCTAGCGATGTCGCGCGCCCGCAGGTAGGCAGTGAGCATGAGGTCGGCACCGGGGGGGGCCAGATCGGCCAGAGGTGTCGCCGGGTCGGGTCGAAACGGGCTGAGAACTGGAGTCCCGCCGCGTTGCGCGATCGCGCGAACCCCTGCCAGAGTGTCCTCAAGTGGCTCCAACCCGACCACGAGCATCGAACGTGCGCGGCCAACTCCTAGCTCCCGGCTGGCGTGTTCGATGAAATCTAGGTAGAGGTCCAGGCCCTGGTTGTACTTCTGGCGTGCGTACTTGCGTGCGCGTTCGCGGTTGAACAACTCGATGTTGACCGATAGCTCATTGAGTCCGAGTTTGGATAGCTTGTCGAGATTGAGAAATCCGGGCAGCGGCACCATCATGATGTCGAGCGGCACGCTAGGGAGCTCAGTCAGGACGCGTTCATATAGCTCAAACATCCAGCCAATATCTTTGGGCTTAGGTGTGCCGCCGGAGATGAGCAGATGCTGCGCGGGCTGCAGCGGATCGGTGAGCGCGCTGTGTGTGGCCGAGAGCATTGCGTCGACTGATTTCAGCGTGTAGACGTCGATGGGGTCGTCGTAGGGGAGGTTGCAGAAGGTGCAGGTCATCGCGCAACTACGGATCGGTGAGAGTCGGCCCCGATCACCATGGGTCACAATGAAGTTGTTCAGTGGCCCCGACGCTCCAGTTGTCCCGTGGTAGGAGGGCTGGGGCCAAAACAACGCCGTGCTGCTGAGCCCATTGCCGTAAACGACGAACCCATCGTCGTAGCCGAGTCGGTACGGGGTCTGTGACACAAAGTTGGCGTTGTATAGTTCGATCGGTGCGTTGACCCAGACGTCGTCTTCGAGTTCGAGGATGATTCCCGATGTGGACGCGTAGTCGTGTGGAGACAAGGAGCGGTCGCCATTCAGCTCGGAAAGTGCGACGACGGCCGATTCGCAGAGCGCCAGACCCCGGTCGAGCAGGGCGAACTTAAGTAGCTGAGCCTGCGTGAGTTCCTCGGACATGCGGCTTCCGCCCTCGTTGTCGACTTTCTCCCGCGCGCCGGCGAGTGGTAACCCAGTTTACCCAGTGGGGGTGGCGGGGCCCATCGGCGGGCGGGGGGCGGTCTAGAATCAGCGACACGACGTTGCGAGGGACGGCTACACGTG
The DNA here is from genome assembly GCF_056160785.1 of Mycobacterium sp. ABE4_509. Taxonomy (NCBI): domain Bacteria; kingdom Bacillati; phylum Actinomycetota; class Actinomycetes; order Mycobacteriales; family Mycobacteriaceae; genus Mycobacterium; species Mycobacterium sp. ABE4_509. Next base: position 11,172 of record NZ_JBSWXU010000145.1, read on the forward strand.
ACACAAATTGTCGGGCACACAGTTACAGACCTGATCCTCGCGCGCCGCAGCGTCCGTGAGGGATTCCTCGGGAAGCCGATAGCGGTCGAAGATCTAGAGTTGATAGTGCGGTGCGGGCTGTCAGCCCCATCGTCGAAGAACGCCCAACCCTGGCGTCTGCACGTGGTTGGGAACAATCGCCCGCTGAGGGTGATCGCCGAGGCCGTGCGCGGAGCTGACGGCGCTGACAACTATGTGCCGCATGACCCGCGCACCGGCATACCCTATCCACGCTATGTGTCCACTGTGGCGGAGTCGGCTGCGGTCATAACGGAGGCTGCCGGTGCGATATTCATCGAGAACCGCGGTGTGTTCAGCGGTGGGCGTGACCAATTGGCGCGAGCCACACCGGATGCGCTGCGGGCCTCGATCACCGGCTATGGACTGGAGCTCGTCGGGCTGGGAACAGCTGTCGAGAACATGTGGCTGGCGGCAAATGCGCTCGGTCTGGCAGCAGCATTCATTGGCGACGTGGCGGTAGCGGAGGAGACGATTGCGCAGCACCTGAAGTTAGCCGGTGATCTGGTGGGTGTGTTGGCACTAGGCTATGCGCGGGGGGCGCCTGTCACTCCGCAGCCTCCACGTGCTGAAGGGCTGGTGGTGTGGCACTGAGCAACCTAGGTGTCTGTGCGGCCGTGGTGTCGCTCGGTCGGCAATGACACGTAGCTGATGTGCCCCGGGTTCGGCGGTGTCGCCATACTTGGTTTCAGGCCACGGGTTGGGCGGATTGATGTAGCAGTTCGAACTCTATCGGAGTGCGCATGCCCAAGGCGGAGTGCCGCCGTTGGCGGTTGTGAAAGATCTCAAGGTAGTCGAAGATCGCATTGGCCAGCTCGACGCGCGTCTTCCACCGCTTGCGGTTCAGAAGCTCGGTTTGCATTCTGCCCCAGAAGGCTTCGATCATCGCGTTGTCGTAACAGTCTCCGATAGAGCCCATCGACGGGACCAGCCCGGAGCGCTTGGCGCGGTCGGTGAAGGCCCAGGAGGTGAATTGCCGCGCCGTGATCGCTGTGAACAACGATGCCGGCCTGCGGATCGCGATTGGCGATCGCCATCGACAGCGCGTTGGTGACCAGTGCAGCGGTCTGGCTGGAGTCGATCGGTCACCCCACGACTCGCCGGGAGAACGTATCGAGGACTACCGCGCAGTACACCTTGCCCTCATAGGTGCGGTGCTCGGTGATGTCGGTGACCCACAGACGATTCGGCGCCTCCCTGGTGAACATCCGCTCTACCAGATCAGTCGCCGTCGGGGTCTCGTGCCGGCACCGAGGCCGCCGGTTGCCCGGCAGGCCCTTGATGCCCGCGCGGGCCATCAGCAGTTCGACCTGATTGTGCCCGACGGCAAGGCCGAGCCCCAGCGTGAGCTCAGCATGCACCCGCCGGCACCCGTAAGTGCCTCGCGAGGCGATGTGAACAGCCCGGATCTGCTCGGTCAGCCAAGCGTGACGCACTGCTCGCGTCGAAGGTGGTCGCGACCGCCATTCGTAGTAGCCCGACTCGGCCACCGACAGCAATCGACAGGCGGTCTGCACGGGCAGCCCCTCTGCGGCCATAGTGGCTATGGCCGCGTACCGCCTTTTGGGTCGTGCGGCTCCCGCAGCAGTTCACGAGCCCTCTTCAGGATCGCAACCTCGGTCTCGAGTTCCCGAATGCGCTTGTTGGCCGCGGCAAGCTCGGCCTGCTCGGCGCGGTTGAGACCTGGTAGCTGCCCGGTGTCGATCAGTTCCTGCTTGCGCCAGCCGTAGATGGTCTGGTCGCTGATACCCAGATCGGCAGCGATCTGAGCGATCGGGCGGCTGGCAGCCACCAGGTCGAGCACCTTGCGGCGGAATTCTTCGGGGTAACGCTTCGGCACGGACACGGCTCCTTCAACGGACGTCGTGACCCAAAGTCAAGCAAACTGACTCCGCACAACCCGGGGCACATCAGAGTCTCCGGACATGCCGGGGCGGTTCAGCCCTGGATTCGAGGTTGGGTGATGGCACCAGCTTTCTCAGGTGGGAAACCCAGCTCATCTCCACAATCTCCGAACTCGCCGGGAAATGTGCTGGGGACAGCATCGTTGGTCCTGGCGAGTATCGCATTCCTCTCGGCGGTTCTAATGCCTTGGTCCGCTAATACAGTTCTGCATCAGTCAGGGGAGTGCCCGGCGGAGGCATCCCCGTCGGGCGTCTGCGAAGTATGGTTCTTCACGGTCATAACGGTCCCGGCGGCCCTTCTCCTCGGAATCGGCGCCTTGGCCATGGCGGCTCGTGCCCATTCACTCGTTAGGAGTGGAGAGGCCAACAACGGCTTTGTAGTGGCCGCTGCGGGAATTCGTGGACTCGGCGC
>NZ_JBSWXU010000146.1:0-13297 GCF_056160785.1 Mycobacterium sp. ABE4_509
TCAGCCCCCGATCCTGAGCGATCGCCGTCGCCGCCAACACCGGCGATAGTGGTGGCCCACTGATCGCCGGGCGCGGCGCCAACTCCGCGGCGGCGGCCAGCCGCCGGTGCGCCTCAGCGGTCGAGATCCGCCACCGGATCGCCAACACATCCTTGAACGACTTGGCGCCCAGCTGCTGCGGTGTCGTCTCGACCTGCAACCGCGCCAACAACCGATGCCGCAACGCCGGCAACCGACACCACACGGTTTCCAACTCATCGAGAGCCTCGATCAGCTCGGCGCCGGTCAACGTGTCGAGCTCACAGGCCATCACCTCATCGACCGCGGCAGCCAACCCGGCCACCGCATCCGACACGACCCCACCCGACATGACTCGAACATACATTCGATCACCGACAAGAATCGGACGGCGGAGCGGGCCCATGCTGAGCAGATGCTCAGCATTCCGGGGACGCAGCCGCCGCCGTCCGGTAGCTTGCGCTGCATGCCCTTGGAGTTGGCCGCATTCTTCCGGACCACTCTGCCGCTGGATCTCAGCACTCTGGACGCCCTCGACGACGGCCGCTACCACTCCATCTGGATGCCCGACCATCTGGTGAGTTTCTGGCCGGACTCGATCTGGACGCCGGAGTTCACCGATCTCGCGCACGTGTCGCCGTCGCCGCACCGCTACCTGGACGTCCTCGCCCTCGCCGGTGCCGTGGCCGCCCGGACGTCGCGCACCCGGTTGGCCACCAGCGTCGTCGACACGGTGCGCCGACACCCGGTGATGCTGGCCCAGTCGGCACTGACGCTGAGCCACCTCTCGAGCGGCCGGTTCATCCTGGGGCTGGGTGCCGGCGAGCGGGAGAACCTGGCCCCCTACGGCTTCGAGGACCGAAAGACGGTGAGCCGGTTCGCCGAGGCGCTGCGGCTGATCCGGCTGCTGTGGAGCGCCGAGGGACCCCTCGACTTCGACGGCGAGTTCCACACCCTCGAGCACGCCCGCCTCGACGCCGAGCTGCACCCCACCGGCCCGCCCCCGATCTGGGTCGGGGCCAACGGCCCGCGCATGCTGCGGCTCGTCGGTGAACTCGGCGACGGCTGGTGGCCGACCGGCAGCGCCGGACCCGAAACCTACGCCGCCCAACTGGCGCACATCCATGCCGCAGCCGAGCAGGCAGGCCGCGATCCGCAGGCGATCACCCCGGCGAAAATGGTGGTCTGCCTGATCGGCGAGCCAGACGAACTGAGCGTGATCCTGCAACGCCCCCTGGTGAAGTCGCTGGTGCTGCAGCTGACGGCCGACGCGCTGCGCCGCACCGGTCACCGCCACCCGATGGGGGAGCGCTGGCGCGGCATCCAGGACATCGACCCCCGCGTGCTGACCCGCGACCGGCTGCTGCGGCTGTTCGACGAGGTCGACCCCGCCGCGATCCTGTCCGTCGTCCCGCACGGCACACCGAAAGAGGTCGCCGAGCAGATCGCCGCATTCGGCGAGGCGGGCGCCCGGATCGTCTCGGTGCTCGACTACAGCGCGATGGCCGGGCAGGCCTACGCCGCCGCGTCGGCGGGCAAGGTGCGCGAGGTCGAGGACGCACTGCTGCAACTCACCGGAAGCACGCGATGACAACACTGGACGCCGACGTTCTCGTCACCGCGGCGCAGCACGAGACGGGACTCGCCGACTTCGGCGACGACACCCTGCCGGCGCGCGTAGCGCTGGTCGTCGACCGACTCAACAATGCCGATCTCGACGAGACAGGTTCGCGGGCAGCCGAATACACCATCACCGGGCTGCTCACCAGCCGGCTTCGCTTCGTCGCCGACCGCGCCCGGTTCCCGCTGGCCGCAGAACAGATCACCGCGCCGCTGTTCGCCACCGGTGAGCCCCGATCGGGGACGACGCTGCTGCACGCCCTGCTAGCCGAGGACGACGACTCGCGCGCACTGCGGTTCTGGGAGGTGATGTATCCGTCGCCGCCACCCGGCCCGGTAGACGGGGACGACCCACGCCGGGCCCGAGCCGATGCGGACTGGCGAGACATCCTCGACCGCATCCCGCCGTGGATCGTCAGCCACCCCTACAACGATCTGCTCGGTGACGGACTGCCCGAGTGTGAACGCACCTGGGCCTTCGACTTCCGCGCGATGAACCCGAGCGCCTGGTGGCGGGTCCCACTCACGATCCAGAACTTCGCCCAGGACCATCACGCGCAGTACGCGCTGCACCACATGATGCTCCAGCACATCCAATACACCCGGCCGCCGAAGCGGTGGGTGCTCAAAGGGTTTCACGGACGCCGCCTGCGCGCGCTGTTCGACACCTACCCCGACGCCCGCATCGTGTGGGTGCACCGCGACCCGGTACAGGTACTCGCCTCCCAGATCGTGGCCTTCGGGCAGATCAACGAAAGCCTCGCCGGGACGCTGGACTGGACCCGGTACGCCAAGGACACGATCGAGGGGTCACGGGCCAACTTCCACGCCTACCTCACCGACCCGTCGGTGGACGACCCGCGTATCCACCACGTCCGCTACCGCGACTTCGTCGCCGACCCGGTCGCCACCATCGGCGGCTTCTACGACTTCGCCGGTGTGCCCTTCACGACCGAGGCCGAGAAGAGGATGCGGGACTACCTCGCGACCAACCGCAGCGACCGGTACGGGAAGTTCCGCTACTCCACCGACGTCCTGCCTGTACCCGTGCAGCAATTGCACGACGAATTCGCAGGCTACCGCGAGAAGTTCGGCATCGACATCGAGACGAGGCACTGATGGCCTTCGGGGACACCGGGGACGACGAGGCGCTGCGCGCTGCGTGGCACGAATTCTGCGACCGGCTCAGGGCGGCCGGTGATCTCGCATTCAAGGACACCTCACCGGCGAACGGCCTGCAGCGCGCCGACGCGTTCCGCTACCTGGCCCAGAACCTCGGGCAGGCCTACGATCTCGCGCTGGAGACCAAGAACACCCGCTACCCGATGATCCACCCGTTCTGCGGCCCCAGCCGAAAACTCGGCGGCGACAACGCCGACTTCGTCTATCTGCAGGCGTGGATCGACGGCGCATCGACCTACCGGATCGCCGGGGACCGGGGCACGGCGCGGTTCGTCAACTTCACCGTGCAGGGCCCGCGTCCGGACAAGGACGTGTACTACGGCGCCGACCATCCAAACCTGCACGAGCCGTTCGGTGACACCCCCGAGGCGAACATCACCGGCGACGACCTGGTCACCGAGCCCGACGGCAGCTTCGAACTCTACGTGGGAGGTGAGCGCCGGGAACCGAATTGGCTGCCCACCACACCGGGCTCACGCAAGCTGTTCATGCGGCAGGGCTTCGACTCCTGGGACGAGCGCTCGGCACAGTTCAGCATCGAGCGCATCGACATGGACACGCCGCGTCCGGTGCCGACACCGCCGGACCTCATCGCGTCGATGCGCTGGGCCGGCGACTTCCTGACCGGGGTGATGACGGACTGGCCGGACCGCGAACTGCAGATCGGCTCGCTGTTCGGGGAACCCGAGCCCAACGTGTTCCCCGGCGCACGCTTCGCCGGCACCGCCGAACAACGCGATGCCCGGCGCGGCAGGCTCATCGTCACCATGCCGTGGCGTCTCGAGCCGGCCGAAGCACTGACCTTCGAGTTCGCCGACGACGGCGAGTTCTGGATGCTGACCAACATGGGCGCATTCTGGAACAGCATGGACTACCTGTACCGGCCGGTGAGCTACACCCCGAGCAGGTCGGCGACCGACCCCGACGGCCGGGTGCGACTGGTGCTGGCCCACGACGACCCCGGCGTGCACAACTGGATCGACACCCAGCAGTTCAGCCAGGGCTACCTGACCATGCGCGTCATCGGAAGCCGGCAGCTGCCGGAGGTGACCACCACGGTCGTCCCCCACGCGGAGCTGGACACCGTGCTGCCGGCCGACACCCACCGTGTCACGCCCGACCAGCGGGCCGCGCAACTCCACGACCGCTTCGACGCCATCCGCCGCAGGTACAGGATCTGACATGGACCCCAAACTCGAGACACTGGCCGCATCGGCCTTCGACAACGTCTATCACGTCGGCCACCTCGTCCCCGATCTGCTGGGCGCCATGCGCGCGATCGGCGACGGTATGCAGATCACGTGGGCGCCGCCGTTCGAGATGCGCAGCGGCTTCACCCGACCGGACGGATCCGCCGACGACCAGAACGTCCGCATCGCGTTCTCCGCGTCCGGCCCGCCATACCTGGAGCTGATCGAGGTCGTCGCGGCCGCCGACTCGATCTTCGCCGAACCCAGGCTCGGCGGCATGCACCACGTCGGCTACTACGCCCAGCGCTGGCGCGACGACGCCGCCAGACTGCAGGACCAAGGGTGGGAGCTGGAGCGCACCGGAGCCGGGGTGGCGTTCCTGCGGGACCCGCGCAGCGGGCTGCGCGTGGAGGTGGTGAGCTTCAAGGGACGTGACTTCATCCGCCAGGTGCTCAGCGGTGAGATGGCCGAGACCTATCCGCTGACGGAACCTCGGTGACGGCACTGGCGAAGACCGCCCACGGAGTGCTGCGCGGCGATGACACCGGTGCGGTTCTCGTCTTCCGCGGTGTGCCCTACGCCGCTGCGCCGACCGGCGAGTACCGTTGGCGGCCGGCACAACCCGTGACGAGCTGGACAGGGGTGCGCGACGCGACCGCGTTCGGTGCCATCCCACCGCAGGACATCACTCCCGAGCGGCTGGCCAAGCGTGGCCTGACGATGAGCGAAGACTGCCTGACGCTCAACATCTGGACGCCCGCGGCCGACGACAACGGCCGGCCCGTGCTCGTCTTCCTGCACGGCGGCGGCCAGACGCAGGGGCACGGGTCCGCGCCGCTGATCGACGGTTCGCGGCTGGCCCGGCGCGGCGACGTCGTGGTGGTGACGGTCAACTTCCGGCTCGGCGCGCTGGGCACGCTCTACGCGCCCGACCGGCACGGGGCCGGTTCCACCAACCTGACACTGCGCGACCAGAAGCAGGCGCTGCAGTGGGTGCGCGAGCACATCGGCGCGTTCGGTGGCGACCCCGGCTCCGTCACCGCGGCCGGGCAGTCCTCCGGCGCGATCGCGATCTCGGCCCTCATGGCGGGCGGGTGCGACCTGTTCGATCGGGCCATCCTGCAGAGCGGCGGCCTGGAGCGCGTCCGGTCCACGGCGGCCGCCGCGGCCGTCGCCGATCAGTTCCTGCGCGCCGTCGGCCGCGCCGGGGAACCGGCCATCGAGCAGATCCTCCTCGCTCAGCGCGACATCTACCCCGGATTCGTGCCGCCGCAGGGTCCGTTCCACCCCTGCATCGACGGCGACGTCATCGCCGAGCATCCTATGGTGGCCGCACGCACCCGCGAGATGCCGAACATCCCCGTCCTCGCCGGGACGACGCGCGACGAGTGGCGAATCTTCGACGCGGCGCTGGATGACGACGTGTTCACCGAGCGGTACGTGGCCGAGCGCGCGCAGGCGCTCGCCGGCGATGGCCACGACGCCGACGCGGTGCTCGCGGCCTACCGCGCCGACCACGACACGCTGCGCGACGTCGCCGGCGCGCTGGTCACCGACTACCACTTCACCGCCCCGACCGAGCAGTTCGTGCGGGCGCACGCCGGGCGCGGAAACCCGGTGTTCCGCTACGAACTGCAGTGGCCCTCGCCGCGCCCCGGACTGGGGGCCTGCCACGACTCGTGCCTGCCCCTGGTCTTCGGCAACCTGGATGCCGCACCCGCACTCGCCGGTGACGATGAGGCCGCTCGGCGCATGTCGGATACGGTTGCGCAGCTGTGGTTGGAGTTCGTCCGCGGAGGAGCGCCGTGGGACCGCTACGACGGCGCCGGCGGGCCGACGCTGCTGCTCGGCCCGGAGACCGCAATGGCCCGAGGCCACCGCGCCGGGCAACTCGCCGTCTGGGAGGACCGCTATCCCGCCTACGGGTAGGCGGCGGGGCGCAGCGTCTCGTGGTGGGCACTAAACTCGCCGCGTGACAGCGCCCCTGATCGCGTTGATGGCCGGGCTGGTACTGGTGTACTCGCTGTTCGCCAAACGCCTCAGCAGCGCCAACATCACCGCCCCGCTGCTGAGCGTCGTCGCCGGGACCGCGGTGTTCTCGTTGATCGGACCGCACGTCGACATCTCGATGCTGCAGATCGTCGCCGAGCTGACGTTGGTGATCGTGCTGTTCCACGATGCGTCGACCGTCAAGCTGGCTCAACTGCGGCACGACCCGGGCATCGCACTGCGGTTGCTGCTCATCGGGTTTCCGTTGGCCCTGGTGGCGACGTTCCTGCTGACCAGGGAACTGCTTCCGACGGTGGGGGTGGCCGGTGCCTGGCTGCTGGCCGCCGCGGTGACGCCGACCGATGCCGGCCTCGGTGCGCCGACCATTTTGAACCCCGTGGTGCCTGTGCGGATCCGCCGCGGCCTGAACGTGGAAAGCGGCCTCAACGACGGTCTGGCGACCCCCGTCGTGCTGCTCGCACTGTCGGTGCTGGCCAGCGAGGAGCGTGTCAGTGAACCCGCGATTCTGCAGGTCGGTGCGGTGCCGGTGGTGATGGCCGTGCTCTGCGCGGTGGCCCTGGCCCTGGTGTCGGCCTGGCTGATGGACCACTCGCGCACAAGACAATTCAGCGGCAGCCGGGGCCGGGAGATCGCTACGCTGGTGCTGCCGTTGCTGATCTTCGGATTCGGCGAGGTGGTGGGCGCGAACACGTTCATCGCGGCGTTCGTCGGGGGCATGGTGTTCGGCGCCGCGAGCACGACGCTGCGCGAAGAACCCGACACCGCACAGCTTCTCGAGGTGGCCTCGGACCTGCTGGGCTTCGTGGTGTGGTTCTTCGCCGGTGCGCTCGTCGTCGCCGTGCTCGCGGACGGTTTCCGGTGGCAGTGGCTCGTGCTCGCCGTCGCCGCCCTCACCGTCCTGCGTTTCGTGCCCGTCTGCATCGCGCTGGCCGGCACCGGCTACCGGTGGCCGACGGTGGCGTTTCTCGGCTGGTTCGGGCCGCGCGGACTGGCAACGGTCGTGTTCGGGTTGCTGGCGATGAACGAGCTCGGCAGCGACTCACCGCTGACCACCACACTGGGCGGTGTCATCATGCTGACCGTGCTGCTCAGCGTGTTCGCGCACGGGGTCAGTGCAGCACCGATCGCCAACCGCTACGGCCGCTGGATGGATCGGACCCAGCCGGCCGCCGAGGGGCGAAGCTCGGTCGAGCCGATGCCGTCTCGCGGCCACCACCGGCACTGAACGTCAGTTCACAGCACCTCAGTGGCTCTGCTCGAACAGCCTTGCCATGGCCTCCAGCTCGGCGGCGACGGCGGTCTGCACGGCTTCGGCCCGGCCGACGGTCAACAGGCGCTTGGATTCGCGAACCGCTGCAGGATTCTGTTCGGCGACCCTGTGCGCGGCGGCCGAGGCGGTGGTGACCAGATCCTCGTCGGCGACGACGCGCCACACCAGCCCGGCCCGTTCGGCTTCGGCGGCGTCGAGCCACTCGCTGGACAGCACCGACCACATCGCGTCGGCCCAGCGCATCCGTGCGGGCAGCAGCGCCGAGCTGCCCGCCTCCGGCACCAGGCCGAGGCTGGTGAACGGGAACAGGAACCGGGCGCCCGCCGCCGCGACGACGATGTCGCAATACAGCAGCAGGGTGGCGCCGAACCCCACCGCCAAGCCGTTCACCGCGGCGAAGAGCGGTTTCGGGAACCCGGCCAGCATCTGCAGCAGCAGATCGAACTGAGCGCCGGCGTGGTGGTGGTCACCGCCGGGAGGCAGCAGCGACTTGTCCGCCCCCGCGGAGAACGCCCGTCCGTTTCCGGTCAGCACCACCGCCCGCACCGCCGGATCGGCGTCGAGCCGGCTCAGGGCGAGGTGCAGGTCGCGATAGTCGTCGGCGGTGAACGAGTTGAGCCGCTCCGGGCGATCGAAGCTCAGCCAGGCGACGTGGTGGTCCCGGTGCTCGGCGATCACGGCGCGCCGCCGACGGGCCCGAGGGTCATCGGGAAGCTGTGCGCGGCCCGGACCCCGGTGGTGAAGGTCAGTTCGGCTCCCGACTTGAGGCCGTAGTCGGGGATGCGCTGATGCCACACCTGCAACGCCGCCCGCAGCTCCACCCGGGCCAGGTGAGAACCGAGGCACCGGTGCGGACCTCCGCCGAAACCGAAGTGGCGTTTGATCTTTCGTGACCAGTCCGGGGTGTCGGCGCTGTCGTTCGCCGATTCGTCCACGTTGGCCGACCCGAGCATCGCCAGGACGCGTTCGCCGGCCCGGACCGGGCAGCCGCCGAGCTCGGTGTCGCGGTCGGCCACCCGCGGCACGACCATGACCGGGGTTTCCCAGCGCAGTAGTTCCTCGACCATCGACGGGATCGTGTCGGGGCGGTCGATGATGTCCCGGCGCCATCCGGGATGGTCGATCAGGAACTTGAAGAAGCAATCCAGCGACGCCGACACGGTGTCGAGGCCGGCGATCAGGAACAGGAAGCAGATGTCGAGGATGTCGTTGTGGCTCAGCCGCTCCCCGTCGATCTCGGCGTCGAGGAAGTGGCTCATCAGGTCGTCCCCGCGGGTGTCGCTGCGCTGCTCGATCACCTGGTCGAAGTAGGTGTAGATCGACTGCGCGGTGGCGCGTTGGTGGGCCTGCACGTCGGGATGGTCGAAGGGCTTGCCCACCACCAAATCGGGCCGGATGATGCCGTCCTTCATGGCGAGGAAGGCCGGCAGCTCGTCGACGGGCAGGCCGAGCATCGTGATGAACACCTGGCTGGGAAACGGCACCGAGAAATCCGCCACGAAGTCGATCTCGGACCTGCCGGCGAACCCGTCGATGAGCCGGTGCGCCAGTGCCCCGAGGTCGCGCTGTCGGGCCTGCATCAGTTTGGGGGAGAACAGCGGGTCGAGGATGCGGCGGAACTTGCCGTGGGCGGGTGGGTCGACCTGCAACGGGATCAACGAGCGCTCGTTCTTGAGATCGCCGGCCGTCAGCGCCGAGGAGAACAGCTGGGTGTCGTGGAGCACCTCGTCGACCAGCGACCACGAGCTGACCAGCACGCCCACCCCGTCGACGCGCAGGACGGGGGAGTTCTGCCGCAGCGCCGCATAGATCGGATGCGGATCCGTGCCGGCGGCCTCACCGGCCAGGCCGAGCGGATTCGACAGCGTCGCGGGTGGCTCTGGTGCCATGGCAGCTCCTCGGTGACTGGTCGTGCCGGCGGGCAACCTCGAGAATTCCACCGACCGCCCCAATTTACAAATGCTATTCTTTAATAGCTGCAGGACCGTGAAGGAGAGCCATCATGTCGCTGGCGCCACGCCGGACGCTGCCGGCGGACAAGGGGCCCGCCGGGTTCTTCTGGACGATGGGCGGCGACGGCCGGTTGCGGTTCCTGCAGTGCACGGCGTGCCGTTACTACATCCATCCACCGACGTCGTACTGCCCGCAGTGCGGCGGGCGGGACGGGGCGCCGCAGCCGGTGTCCGGCCGCGCCACGGTGTACAGCTACACCGTCAACCACCAGCCCTGGGACGGCGACGCCGCGCCGTACGTCGTCGCCGTCGTCGAGCTCTCCGAGCAGCCCGGGCTTCGCCTGATGACCAACATCGTCGGCGTCGCACCCGAACAGGTGTACATCGGGATGCCACTCGAAGTCACCTTCGAAGACCACGATCCGATCCACCTCCCGCTCTTCCGGCCGGCTGTAGGCCGATGAGCGGGCGGGAACGCGACGCGGTCATCTCCGGCATCGGCCAGTCCGCGATCGGCCGCCGGCTCGGCCGCGACGAGCTGGATCTGACCCTCGACGCGGCGCTGAGCGCGGTCGCCGACGCCGGACTCACCGTCGGCGACATCGACGGACTGGCCACCTACCCCGGCGCGATGAGCGGCTACCCGGGTTTCAGCGGGCCGGGCTCCGCGGAGGTTCAGGACGCACTGCGGCTGAACCTGAACTGGCACAGCGGCGGCGCCGAAGGGCCCGCCCAGCTGCAGGCGGTCATCAACGCGGCCATGGCCGTGTCGATGGGACTGGCCCGCCACGTCCTCGTCTACCGGACGGTCACCGAATCCAGCGCACAAGGCGCCGGCCGGCGCCCCGGGATCGGTGTCGGCGCGGGCACGGTCACCGGGCCGCAGCAGTGGACCCTACCGTTCCGGGCGTATTCCGCGGCGAACTGGCTGGCGATGTACGCACAGCGGCATTTCCACGAATTCGGCACCACGGAACAACAACTCGGTCAGATCGCGGTCAACGGGCGGCGCAACGCCGCGCTGAACGACAAGGCCGTCTTCCGCGAACCGCTCACCCTGGACGACTACCTCGGCGCGAGGATGATCTCCACTCCGTTCCGGCTCTACGACTGTGACGTCCCGGTGGACGGCTCGACCGCGTTGATCGTCTCCGCGGCCGAACACCGCGGCTGCGTCGATCACCCGGTGGCGCGCATCGAGGCCGTCGGGGCCGCGTTGCGCGGCCGCCCGTCCTGGGAGCAGTGGGACGATCTGACCACCATGCCGGCCCGCACCTCCGCGGCGCAGATGTGGTCGCGCACCGATCTCCGGCCCGCCGACGTCGACGTCGCCGAGCTCTATGACGGATTCTCCTGGCTGGCGATGTCCTGGCTCGAAGCGCTCGGATTCTGCGGCCACGGACAGAGCGGCGGATTCGTCGAGGGCGGTGAACGGATCGCGCTCGACGGCGAACTGCCCCTCAACACCCACGGCGGCCAGCTCTCGGCGGGCCGGTTGCACGGGTACGGCTTTCTGCACGAGGCGGTCCTGCAGCTGCGCGGTGCGGCCGGTGCCCGTCAGGTCGCCGGCACCCCCGAGGTCGCGGTGGTGTCCAACGGTGGCGGCCCCGTCTCAGGGTGCATGCTGCTCACCCGGCTGGCGTGAGCGCGTGCGGGCAGCCTTGTCGGGTGGGGCGCCGATCTGCAACGCCGGTGCGGCGAATCGCATGACCTGTGCACGGGTCTTCTTCCGATCGCGCGGGAAGCCGTGGTGTGCGAACGCGGTCTGGCTGGCCATAGCGAACAGACACACGGCGTCTGCCTCCGGATTCGGCGAATTCAGAACGCCGGCGCCGTGCCCGGCCTGCAGTACCGCGACGACCGGCTCGGCGAGCAGCCAGCGCATCTCCTCGGTCACTTCGGCGGCGAGACGTGAACCCAGCACGTCGGCGGCGCTGAGCAGCGCGGTGCGCTCGGCGCGGCCCGGCTGAAAGAACAGATCGAGCAACGCGTCCAACCACGCGTCGACGCCGGCCACGGGATCGGCGGTGGCGGCTATCGCGCGATCCAGGGACTTGCGTGCCGACCGGCCGTCGCGCCGGATCAGCGACACCGCCAACGCATCCTTGGACGCGAAGTGACGATAGAAGCTGCTGGTCGACAGGTTAGCCTCGGCGAGAACGTCGGCGACCGACATCGCCGCGTAGCCGTTGCGGTCGATCACCTTCACCGCGGCGTCCATGACGATCCGCCGCTCGGTCTCATCGTCGAACAGCCGCGGACGGCCCGGCCGATCGGCTCGGCCCGTCGCCTTCTTCACGTCGGCCCCTTCCGGACTCGGGCACTGCCAGCGCACCTGAGCATGGCCCACAATTGTGCCCGAGGTGGGCGGATCGGCCCCGCGCGGCGTCACCGGCCGATCTCCACACAATCTCCACGCGGACTCCAAGCCGGCAGGCTGCCGTGTCGGCGACGCTGGTGGGCGTGAAGGAACACCGCCTCTACCCTGAAATGGTGGCCGCACAAATCTTTCTGCAGGTGCGGCTGACGGTGCGCCGCGTCGCCGACCTGGGGGAGCAGTCTGCGTGACCACCTCCGACGACACCACAGCGCTGGCCGAGACACGCCGGCGCTTCTCCTCGCGGCTCAGCCCGCCGCGGACGCCACCGATCAGCGTGCTGATCCATCTGGCCGTGCTGGCACTGTGGGTGGCACTGTTCCTGCTGGTCTTCGGTCGGGGCGACATTCTCGCCTGGTCGGTGGGCCTGGCCTATCTGTGCTACGACGCGGCGCTGCTGGTGTTCACCGGCTGGCACATCCGACGGTTCGTCACGCCGCCGGGACATGCTGAACCGGGGCCGGCGCCGAGCGTCGCGGTCTTGATCGCAGCCCACAACGAGGCGGCGGTCCTGCCCGCCACCCTGCGGGCGCTGGCCGCGCAGAGCGCACCGCCCGACGAGGTGGTGATCGCCGACGACGGCTCGACCGATGCGACGGCCGAGGTGCTGTGCGCCGAGTTCGGCTTCACCACCGATCGGGTCGGAGTGGCGGGCCCGCCGGTTCAGGTCGGGCCGATGACCGTCACCTGGATCCGGCTGGCCCACGGCGGCAAGGCGCGGGCACTCAACGCGGCGATCCTGCGCACGGATGCCGACGTCGTGCTGACCGTCGACGCCGACACGCTGCTGGACCACGAGGCCATCCGGGAGGTCCGCGACGCGTTCGCCCGCGAGCCCGAACTGGTCGGCGTCACCGGCATCATCACCCCGGAGTCCCGCCGAACCCCGGTCGGGCGGGCCATGCAGTTCTTCCAGACCTTCGAGTACATCCGGAACTTCCTGGGCCGCTACGCGTGGATGCGGGTGGACTGCCTGCAGTTGATCTCCGGGGCGTTCGCCGGATTCCGCCGCGCGGCCGTCGTCGAGGTCGGCGGTTTCGACGACGTCTGCCTGGTCGAGGACTACGAACTGGTGCACCGGCTCTACCGGTACGCCGGCGAGCACGAGCTGCCGTGGCGGTTCCGTGTCCTCGGCGCCGCACAGGCCCGCACCGAGGCCCCCGGCTCGGTGCCGGCCCTGCTGCGCCAGCGCCGCCGGTGGTTCGGCGGCTTCCTGCAGACGCAATGGTGGTACCGGGCGATGGTGGGCAGCCCGCGGATGGGCCCGATGGGCACGCTGATGTTGCCGATCAAGGCCATCGACGCCGTCCAGCCGCTGTACGGGCTGACCGCGTTCGCGTTGCTGATCTACTTCATCGTCACCGGCAACACCGACGTCCTGGCGCCGGTCGCGGTGGTCCTCGGCGGCATCCTGGCGATCAACCTGTTGTTCCAGTTGTGGTCGGTTGCCCAGTATCGCCGCTGGGTGGGCGACCGGCACCGGGTGAGCCTGTTCGGCGCCGCGGTCGCCAGTCTGGTGGAGCCGTTCACCTTCAGGCTGTTGCTCCAACTGGGCGCCCTGCTGGGCTGGATCGCCTTCCTGGGCGCCGGGCAGCGGTGGGGCCGCATCGACCGGTTCGGTCTCGACGACGCTCCTGCCGGCCGGGCGTGACCGCGGCGGGTCTGGCGGGTTGGGGCC
>NZ_JBSWXU010000147.1:0-13260 GCF_056160785.1 Mycobacterium sp. ABE4_509
GGCTGCAGCCGCACGATGCTGCCGTCGGCGGCGCCGGCCCACAGCCGCCCGTCGGTGTCGACCCGGACGTCCTCCGGCTCGCCGCCGGGCACCGGCACCAGCGTGACCGGCGGTGCGGGAAAGTCGGGAAGCGGGTCCACCGGAGGGGCCTGCCAGCGCACCGGATCGACCGGCGGCTTCGGCGTACGGATCACCACCCCCCGAGTGTCGCCGAAATGGCATTCCGGCAGGCGCGTACTCGCACTTTTGCTGCCGGAATGCCGTTTCGGCGGGGGCGCCGGGGGGCACCTGCGGCTACATCCGCGCTACCTCCGGGCTACATCCGCGCCGAGGCCTCGCTGAGCACGCCGCGCAGGATCTCGTAGATCGCGTCGAACTCCTGCTGCCCGCAGATCAGCGGCGGCGCCAGCTGCACGACCGGGTCGCCGCGGTCGTCGGCGCGGCAGTACAGACCCGCCTCCCACAGCGCCGGGGTCAGGAACCCGCGCAGCAGCCGCTCGGACTCCTCGTCGTTGAAGGTCTCCTTGGTGGCCTTGTCCTTGACCAGCTCGATGCCGTAGAAGAAGCCCTCGCCGCGGACGTCGCCGACGATCGGCAGGTCGTAGAGCTTCTCGAGCGTCGCGCGGAACGCCGGTGCGGACTCCTTGACGTGATCGTTGATGCCCTCGCGCTCGAAGATGTCGAGGTTGGCCAGCGCCACCGCCGAGGACACCGGGTGCCCGCCGAAGGTGTAGCCGTGCGCGAAGGTCGTCTTGCCGTCGTTGAACGGCTCGAACAGCTTGTCGCTGGCGATCATCGCGCCGATCGGGGAGTACCCCGACGTCAAACCCTTCGCGCAGGTGATCATGTCCGGCACGTAGTCGAAGTCGTCACAGGCGAACATCGAACCGATCCGGCCGTAGGCGCAGATCACTTCGTCGGACACCAGTAGCACGTCGTATTCGTCGCAGATCTCGCGGACCCGCTCGAAGTATCCCGGCGGCGGCGGGAAGCAGCCGCCGGCGTTCTGCACCGGCTCGAGGAACACCGCGGCGACGGTGTCGGGCCCCTCGAACTCGATGGCCTCGGCGACACGGTCGGCGCAGTACTCGCCCCAGGCCTTGATGTCGGTGTCGTACGGCGCGGGTGCGCGGTAGAAGTTGGTGTTCGGCACCCGGAACCCGCCGGGGGTCAGCGGCTCGAACGGCTTCTTGAAGTCCGGCAGGCCGGTGATGGCCAGCGCACCCTGGGGGGTGCCGTGATAGGCGATGGCCCGCGAGATCACCTTGTACTTGCCCGGCTTGCCCTTCAGCTTGAAGTACTGCTTGGCCAGCTTCCAGGCGGTCTCGACGGCCTCGCCGCCGCCGGTGGTGAAGAACACCCGGTTGAGATCACCGGGGGCATAGTTGGCGATGCGCTCGGACAGCTCGATCGCCGTCGGGGTCGCATAGGACCACAGCGGGAAGAAAGCCAGCGTCTCGGCCTGCTTGGCCGCCGCCTCGGCGAGCTCCTTGCGGCCGTGGCCGACCTGCACCACGAAAAGCCCGGACAGCCCGTCGATGTACTGGCGGCCCTTGTCGTCCCAGATGTGCACGCCCTCGCCGCGGGTGATGATCGGCGGGGTGATGCCGGCGCCGTGCCGGGCGAAGTGGCCCCACAGGTGGCGGCTGGCCTTGGCGTTCAAGTCCGGCGACGCCTGCGGCTCGATATCGATAGTTGTCATCGTGTTCCCCAATTGTATTGTTGCTTAACAAGTTTCAGGTAGACAAGCGTCTCTGTGGATATCACTCCCGGCAGTGCGCGGATCTGGGTGTTGAGCAGGTCGAGCAGGCCGTCGTCGTCCTCGCAGACCACCTCGACGATCGCGTCGAAGGACCCGGCGGTGAGCACCACGTAGTCCACCGCCGGGATCGCGGCGAGCTTCTCGGCTACCTTGGTGGTGTCGCCGGTGCAGCGGATGCCGATCATCGCCTGCCGGGCGAACCCCAACTGCATCGGATCGGTCACCGCGACGATCTGCATGACACCGGCGTCGACCATGCGCTGCACGCGCTGGCGCACGGCGGCCTCGGACAGCCCGACGGCCTTGCCGATGCCCGCGTAGGAGCGCCGGCCGTCCTGCTGCAGGTTCTCGATGATCGCCTTGGACAGTTCGTCGAGCTGGAAGGCGGCGCCGGGCCGGGACTGGTTGACGCGGAACGAGCCGGGGCCGACGGCGTGCGGAATTCCCGGGTTAGCCATGCCGTCGATTGTGCACGGAATCCGTCGTCCCGGGCAACCACAACTATGAAATCACGCGTAGCGAGTATCTGGCGCTGCGGTAATACGTAGGTTTTCCGTGGTCATCGGGCGGTGCACGCGATAGCGTGGCCTGATGGGCGTGGTTTCTTCGCAGACGGTGGCCGGCAGCTGGATCGACGGGGCGCCGGTGCGCGCCGGCGGCGCCACACACACCGTGATCAGCCCGGCCACCGGCGCCGCCGTCGCCGAGTTCGCGCTGGCCCGACCTGCCGATGTGGACGCCGCGGTGGCTGCAGCGCGCGCCGCGCTACCCGGGTGGGCCGGTGCCACCCCGGCAGCACGCTCGGCGGTACTGGCCAAACTCGCCAAGCTGGCCGACGAGGCCACCGACGCCCTGGTTGCCGAGGAGGTCGCCCAGTGCGGCAAGCCGGTCCGGCTGGCCCGTGAGTTCGACGTGCCGGGCAGCGTGGACAACATCGACTTCTTCGCCGGGGCCGCCCGCCACCTCGAGGGCAAGGCTTCCGCCGAGTACTCCGGCGACCACACCTCGTCGATTCGCCGCGAGGCCGTCGGAGTGGTCGCGACCATCACGCCGTGGAACTACCCGCTGCAGATGGCGGTGTGGAAGGTGTTGCCCGCGTTGGCGGCCGGCTGCAGCGTGGTCATAAAACCGGCCGAGATCACCCCGTTGACCACGTTGACGCTGGCCCGGCTGGCCACCGAGGCGGGACTGCCCGACGGTGTGCTCAACGTGGTGACCGGCGCCGGGGCGGACATCGGGGCCGCGCTGGCCGGCCACCGGGACGTGGACATGGTGACGTTCACCGGGTCGACGCCGGTCGGGCGCAAGGTGATGGCGGCCGCGGCGGTGCACGGCCACCGCACCCAGCTGGAGCTGGGCGGCAAGGCGCCGTTCGTGGTGTTCGACGACGCCGACCTCGACGCCGCCATCCAGGGCGCGGTCGCCGGCGCGCTGATCAACACCGGGCAGGACTGCACCGCGGCCACCCGCGCCATCGTGTCGGTCGACCTCTACGACGACTTCGTGGCCGGGGTGGCCGAGGTGATGGACAAGATCGTCCTGGGTGATCCGGACGATCCCGACACCGACATCGGTCCGCTGATCACGCTGGCACACCGGGCCAAGGTCGCGGGCATGGTGGAGCGCGCGCCGGCCGACGGCGGCCGGATCGTCACCGGCGGGGTGGCGCCGGACGGGCCCGGCGCGTTCTACCGGCCCACGCTGATCGCCGACGTGCCGGAATCCTCGGAGGTGTGGCGCGACGAGATCTTCGGCCCGGTGCTCACGGTGCGCCCGTTCACCGACGACGACGACGCGTTGCGGCAGGCCAACGACACCGCCTACGGGCTGGCCGCCTCGGCGTGGACCCGTGACGTCTACCGCGCCCAGCGGGCCGCGCGGGAGATCCACGCCGGGTGTGTGTGGATCAACGACCACATCCCGATCATCTCCGAGATGCCGCACGGCGGGTTCGGCGCCTCGGGCTTCGGTAAGGACATGAGCCAGTACTCGCTCGAGGAGTACCTGTCGATCAAGCACGTGATGAGCGACATCACCGGGGTGTCCGACAAGGAGTGGCACCGAACGATATTCGCCAAGCGGTAGGCGGGCGCCGCGCTCGGGAGACCTCAGGCCCGCGGCACCACGATCACCGGCACGTCCACCCCGGCCAGGATGCGCGCGGCGGTGGATCCGAGGAAGACGCGGCGCGGCGCGGCGAATCGAGCCGAACCGACCACCAGCAGGTCGCCGTCGTCCCAGTTCAATTTCTTCAGCGCCGATTCCAGCGTCATGCCGTCGGCGACAAGCGATTCGATGTCCGGCGCCTCGGGCACCGCCCGGGCGGCCGCGACGAGGTTCTCCTCGGCGGCGGTGACCTGCAGCGCCCGAACCTCCTTGGCGTTCTCGGCCTCGGCGAGGTTCTCCATCGACACCAGCGACAGCATCCGGATCTCCAGCTGTGCCGCGCTGGCCAGGGTCAGTGCGAACGACAGCGGATTGTCCTCACCGGGCCGGGTGGGCACCGCCGCGGTAACGGCGTCGAACGAGTCGTCGGGGTCCTCGGCGTAGCCGCGCGGGGCCAGCGCCACCGGGATCGGTGAGGTGTGCAGCAGCGCGCCGGTCACCGGGCCGATGGTGTGCCGGCCGAAGAAGCCGTCGCGGGCCCCGCCGACCACGATCAGGTCGGAGCTCTTCTGCTCGGCGAACTCGATCAGATTCTGCGCGAACGACTCTCCGACCAGCACCGTCGAACTCGCGGTGACCCCGTCGGCGGCCAGCGTGCCCAGGGCCCGGGCCACCCACTGCTCTCCGCGGTCGACGAGCCACTGTTGGTACTCGGCCCGTCCGGGGTGACCGTCGGGCAGTTCCTCGCGCACGACGAGGACGACGTCGACCGTCGCGTCGAAGGTCTTGGCGAGAGCGCTGGCCAGCGCGATCCCGTCGTCGCCGGTCGGGGTGGCAAGGTAGCCGACGGTCAGATGCATTGCGAGGCCTGCCTGTTCAGAAGGTGTCGGGGACTTTGACTTCGGTCGAGGCGTTGAGTGTCTCGCCGCGGAAGAAGCGCTTGGTGCCGAAGGCGAAGCACAGCAGCATCAGCGGGATGCCGAGCACCAGCATGCCGACGCCGAGCACGAAAACCCCGCCGATCGATCCGAACGCGGTGTATCCGTAGTCGGGCTGGATCATGTCGGTGGCGCTCTGGACGAACGCCCACGTCATCGCCAGGCCGCCCAGTGCGGGGAAGATGCCACGGAAGAACAGGTTCCGCGCGGAGGCGAACAGGGTGCGGCGGAAGTACCACACGCAGGAGAACGCGGTGATGCCGTAGTAGAACGCCACCGCCAGACCGAGCGACGCCACCGAGTCCAGCAGTGCGTTCTCCGACAGGAATGTCAGCACCAGGTAGAACAACAGCGCCGAGACGCCCATGACCATGGTGCCGAACGCGGGGGTCATGTACCGCGGATGCACGTAGCCGAAGCGCTTCGGGATGGCCTCGTAGACGGCCATCGACAGGGTCCCGCGCGCGGTGGGCAGGATGGTGGTCTGGGTGGACGACAACGCCGACACCGACACGGTCAGCAGCAGCGCCGACGCCGCGATGGTGCCCGCGACGGGTTTGCCGAGCACGGTGAGCACATCGTCGGTGTTCATCGCGTTGTTCAGGCCGATCCCGACATCGCCGAAGCCGGCGAAGGACTGGACCGCGAAGGCCACCAGCACGTAGGTGCACACCAGGATCAGCGTGGTGATCAACGCCGCGATGCCGGGTGTCTTGCCCGGATCCTTGGTCTCCTCGCCGACAGCCAGGCAGGCATCCCAGCCCCAGTAGATGAAGATGCACAGGATGATCGCCGCGGCGATCGATGAGGCGTCCAGCCCGCCGGGCCACAGCCAGGACAGCTCCGGCATCACGGCCTGCGCTCCGGCGGTGCCGGTGTAGACCCGCACCAGGGCGATGACGCTGACGGTGATCAGCACGCCGAACTGGATCGCGATCAGGATGTTCTGCACCCGTTCGCTGACGACGATTCCGCGCGCGGACACCGCGGTCATCGCGATGATGAAGAACGCGCCGAGGCCCACCTTCGTGTACAGGTTCTCCGAAAGGGCGCCCAGGCCGAGGAATTCGAACAGGTAGACCGCGGCGATCTCGGCGACGTTGGCCAGCACGATGATCGCCGACACCGCCAGGCCCCAGCCGCCGATCCAGCCCACCCACGGCCCGAACGCCTTGACCCCCCAGGTGAAGGTCGTGCCGCAGTCCGGGGTGTCCTGGGACAGTTCCTTGTAGGCGAACGCGACGAGCAGCATCGGGATGAACGCCAGCACGAACATCGCCGGCGCCTTTTCCTGGACGTGCAACACGACGTAGCCGAGCGTGGCGGCGAGGCTGTAGGCGGGTGCGACGGCGCCGAGCCCGATGACGATGTTGCCGACCAGACCGAGCGCCCCCGCTTGCAGGCCTTTGTCGCCGACAGCCGGGGTCGCCGCGTCCTCCGTGATTGCCATGCGCGAAATATACGGTTCCGGTTTCCACTGCGCGCGTCGTACACGGAAATAGTTGCTGGAACCGCGATCGCCGACGGAATACACGCTCTTTCGCGGGGCTGGGAGGGGTTCGGTCTCGTCCCCGGCGGCACCGGTCGACTCCTGACAGGTCGCTGACGAATCACCGCGCCCGCTTTCCCGCGACCGCGAATTGACGCACGCTGCAGGCAGGGTACTGACGTGAGGGTCAACACTGCTGCACCGAATCGCCATGCTGGCCATCGCTGCGCCCCGTCGAATCGTGGCGGCCGCAGCGGTGCTGATGGCTGCCGCGGCGGTGTTCGGTATCCCGGTGGCGGGCAGCCTCACCGCCGGGGGATTCCAGGATCCGACATCGGAGTCCGCTGCCGCGACCCGCGTCCTGACCGAGACGTTCGGCCGCGGCGAACTGCAGCTGGTGTTCACCCTGACCGCACGCGGCGGTGACCTGATCGCAGCCGCGCCCGCCGCGCAGCGCATCGCCGACCAGCTCGCCGCAGATCCGAACGTCATCGACGTCGTCTCCGCGTGGACCGCGCCCCCGCCGGCGGCCGCGAGGCTGATCAGCAACGACGAAGCCACCGGACTGATCATCGCCGGGCTGCGTGGTGGTGAGGACGAAGCCCCGCAGGCGGCCCGCGCCATCGCCGAGGACATCGACGCCACGGTCGCACCCGGCTTCGACGGTGTCGAGGTGCGGGCCGGCGGCTCGGCGATGGTGTACTCCCAGATCAACTCCCAGACCCTGCGCGATGTCCTGGTGATGGAGGCCATCGCCGTTCCGCTGAGCTTTCTGGTGCTGGTGTGGGTGTTCAAGGGGCTGCCGGCCGCCGCGCTGCCGGTGGCGGTCGGCGCGCTGGCGATCGTCGGGTCGATGTCGGTGCTGCGGTTGATCGCGCTGGGCACCGACGTGTCGATCTTCGCGCTGAACCTGACCACCGCCCTGGGGCTGGCCCTGGCCATCGACTACACGCTGCTGATCGTCAGCCGCTACCGCGACGAGGTCGCCGCTGGCGCCGACCGCGACCAGGCGCTGATCACCACGTTGACCACGGCGGGTCGCACCGTGCTGTTCTCGGCGTTGACCGTGGCGCTGTCGATGGCGGCGATGGTGCTGTTCCCGATGTACTTCCTGAGGTCGTTCGCCTACGCCGGGGTGGCCACGGTCGCGTTGTGCGCGCTGGCGGCGATCCTGGTGACGCCCGCGGCGATCGTGCTGCTGGGGGAGCGGCTCGACGCGCTGGACGTGCGCCGGTTGCTGCGCCGCCGCCCCGAGCCCACCGACCCGCAGCAGCGGTTCTGGTACCGGTCGACGAAGTTCGTCACCCGCCGGGCCGTCGTGGTCGGGGTGGCCGGCACGGCGGTTCTGCTGGCGCTGGGGGTGCCGTTCCTGCGGGTCGAGTGGGGACTGCCGGACGAACGGGTGCTGCCGTCGTCGGCGTCGGCACACCAGGTCGGCGACATGCTGCGCACTCGGTTCGCCGACAACGCCGAGGCAGCCGTGACGGTGGTGGTGCCCGACGCCGCGGGGCTGAGCCCACCGGATTTCGCCCGTTATGCGGTGGCCGCCTCCCGGGTGCCGGACGTGTCGACGGTCAGTGCGCCGAGCGGCACCTACGCCGACGGGCGCCGGGTCGGTCCGCCGTCGGGGGCCACCGGAACCGCCGACGGTGCGGCGTTTCTCACCGTCGGCAGCACCGCGGCGGCGTTCTCGGAGGCCTCCGAGGTCCAGCTCGACGCGCTGCGCGCGTTGCCCGGGCCCGGCGGGCGCGAGGTGGCGTTCACCGGGATGGCGCAGGTCAACCGCGACAGTGTGACCGCCATCGAGGCGCGGCTGCCGGTGGTGCTGGGCGCCATCGCGGCCGTCACATTCGGGCTGTTGTTCATCCTGACCGGCAGCATCGTGCTTCCCATCAAGGCGCTGATCCTCAACGTGCTGTCGCTGACCGCGGCGTTCGGCGCGCTGGTGTGGATCTTCCAGGAGGGCCACCTCGGTGCGTTCGGCACCACCCCGACCGGCACCCTGGTGGCCAACATGCCGGTGTTGCTGTTCTGCATCGCGTTCGGTCTGTCGATGGACTACGAGGTGTTCATCATCGCCCGGATCCGCGAGTTCTGGCTGGCCAGCGGGCGTACCCGGGCCGACAACGAGGAGAGCGTCGCGCTGGGGCTGGCCCACACCGGGCGGGTGGTCACCGCGGCGGCGCTGATCATGTCCATCTCGTTCGGCGCGCTGATCGCCGCACAGGTCTCGTTCATGCGGATGTTCGGGCTGGGGTTGACGCTGGCCGTGCTGGTGGACGCCACGCTGGTGCGGATGGGTTTGTTGCCCGCATTCATGCATCTGATGGGCCGGTGGAACTGGTGGGCACCCGCCCCGCTGGTCCGGCGGCCGCCGGGCCGCCACGCCGCGCGTAAATAATCTTCCGGAGACAACCCATCCGTTTCGGCTACTGCTTCGAATGCACAAGTGACAGGTCTGGTGGGACCATCACAGAAGGAGCGGTCGTTGGACAGGGGAGAGCGATCGGGGGCGCGCCTGATGGCGTCGAACGGATGGGGTGGATCGTCGGTCGGCTTGGCCGCCTGGCGCGATGACGTGCGCGAGACGGTGCGCGAGCACGTCGATCAGTTCGTGCGCGGTGAATGCGCCACCCGGCTCGGTGACGCCGGTGTCGCAGTCGCCGGCGATCTGTTGTGCCGTTTTCTCGAGGGTGGCAAGTACGTGCGCTCGACGTTCATGTATCTGGGCTGGTTGTGCGGCGCCGAGGACGACGACGCCGCGCTGCGCGCCTCGGCCAGCCTGGAGCTGCTGCATGCGTTCGCATTGATGCAGGACGACGTCATGGACGGCTCACCGATGCGCCGCTCGGCGCCCGCCGCCCATGTGGTGTTCGCGCGGTGGCATTCCGAGCGGGGCCTGGCCGGGTCCGCACAGCGATTCGGCGAGTCCGCGGCGGTCCTGCTGGGTGATCTGTGCCTGGTGTGGGCCGAGGAGATGCTGCGCCGCAGCGGGGTGGGTGAGCACGCGCTGGCCCGCGTCTGGCCGCGCTACGACGCCATGCGCACCGAATTGGCCATCGGTCAATTCTGCGATCTGGTCAATAGTTGCCACACATATCCGACACTGGACGAGGTGCTCGATGTGCTGCGCCGCAAGTCCGGCAACTACACCGTTCGCCGCCCGCTCGAGATCGGCGCGGCGATGGCCGGGTGCCGTCGCGGCGTGCTCGACGCCCTGTCGGGTTACGGATCGGCGATCGGGGAGGCCTTCCAGCTGCGCGACGACATCCTGGGGGTGTTCGGCAGCCCGTCGCTGACCGGCAAGCCCACTGGCACCGACATGGAGGACCACAAGGCGACCAGCGTCATCGTGGCCGCCTACGAGATGGCCGACCCCGGACTGCGCCGCCAGCTCGCCGATCTGATGAACACCCCCGTCCTCGACGCCGCGGCCGTCGAGCGGTGGCGAAACCTGATTGTGGCCAGTGGTGCGGTGCAGCGCATCGAGGACCTGATCGCCGACCGGCACGCCGAGGCGCTGAGCCACCTCGAGCGCGCCGACATCCCCGAGCGTCCCCGCGCGGCGCTGGCCGACATGGCCGTCGCCTGTACCCAGCGGGCGGCGTGATGCGCACCGTGACCGGAAAGACCGACCGCGTCGTGATCGTCGGCGCCGGGCTCTCCGGCCTGTCGGCGGCGCTGCAGCTGGCTGGACGCGGCCGTGCGGTGACCGTCGTCGAGCGCGGTGAGCATCCGGGCGGGCGGGTCGGCCGCGCCGACATCAGCGGCTACCGCATCGACACCGGGCCCACGGTGCTGACCATGCCCGACATCATCGACGACGCGTTCGCCGCGGTCGGCCGCTCGCTGACCGACTGTCTGCCGATGGACCCGGTCGCACCGGCCTACCACGCCGACTTCGCCGACGGCAGTGCGTTGACGGTGCACACCGATGCCGCTGCGATGGCCGCCGAGGTCGAGCGGTTCGCCGGCCGTGCCGAAGCGGACGGCTATCTGCGGCTGCGGGATTGGCTGACAAAGCTCTACCGCACCGAGTTCGACGGATTCATCGCCGCCAACTTCGACTCGCCGCTGTCGCTGCTGACCCCGCAGCTGGCCCGGCTGATCGCCCTGGGCGCATTCCGGCGCTGGGAACCGCTGATGCGCAAGTTCATCCACGACGAACGGTTGCTGCGGGTGTTCACCTTCCAGGCGCTCTACGCCGGGGTGCCGCCGCAGAGCGCCCTGGCGGTGTACGCGGTGATCGCCTACATGGACACCGTGGCCGGGGTGTACTTCCCGCGCGGCGGGATGCGTGCGTTGCCGGACGCGATGGCCGCGGCCGCCGCCGACGCCGGTGTCGAATTCGTGTACGGTGCCACCGTCTCGGAGCTGGAGTTCGCCGGCTCCCGGGTGAGTGCGGTGCGCACCGTTGACGGGCAGCGGGTGCCGGCCGACGCCGTGGTGCTCACCACCGAGCTGCCCGACACCTACCGCATGCTGGGCCGCACCCCGCGGCGGTTGCTGCGTCACCGGGCGGCGCCATCGGCGGTCGTAGCCCATGTCGGCTGCGCCGCAGTTGATCCCGGGGTCGGCCACCACACCATCCTGTTCGGTGACGCGTGGCGCCAGACGTTCCGCGACATCATCGACGACGGCCGGGTGATGGGTGATCCGTCCCTGTTGGTGACCCGGCCCAGCGCCGGTGACCCGTCGCTGGCCCCGGCCGGGCGTGACCTGCTCTACGTGCTGGCCCCGGCGCCCAACACCGATGTCGGAACGGTGGACTGGGACGCCGCCGAATCCGGCTACGTCGACCAGATGCTGGGCGCGGTGCGGTCCCGGATGCCCGGCGTCGGCGAGGACGCCGAGATCCTGCACGTCGTCACCCCGGCCGACTGGCGCCGCCAGGGCATGGCGGCGGGCTCACCGTTCGCGCTGGCGCACACCTTCGCCCAGACCGGGCCGTTCCGGCCGGCCAACACCGTCCGCGGCGCCGACAACGTCGTGCTCGCGGGCTCCTCGACGGTCCCCGGTGTCGGGGTCCCGACCGCGATCCTGTCGGGCCGGCTGGCTGCCGACCGGATCACCGGTGTCGTCGCTGCAAGTCCGATCTCAGAGGTGAACCGCTCATGATCAGCACCGAACTCGATGCCGCCGGCGTACGGGAACCCTCGTTGCGCGCCGCCTACGAACACTGCCGAACGGTCAACGCCGCGCACGGCAAGACGTTCTTCCTGGCCACCCGGCTGCTGGCGCCGCGGCAGCGCCCCGCGGTGCACGCCCTCTACGGATTCGCCCGCGGCGCCGACGACATCCTCGACGACTTCGACCCGCGTAGCCCCGAACAACGCGCCGAGCAGTTGCAGCAGCTGTCCACCCGGCTGTTCAACAGCCTGGTGGAGAACCGGTCCGGCGACGACAACCCGACCCTGACCGCGGTGGTGCACACCGCGCGCCGCTACGAAATCGGCTGGGACCTGTTCGACGACTTCCTGGCCTCGATGCGGATGGACCTGACCGTCACCGACTACCCGGACCGCAAGTCGCTGGAGCGCTACATGTACGGCTCGGCCGAGGTGATCGGCCTGCAGATGCTGCCGGTGCTGGGCACGGTGATCCCCCGGGAGGAGGCCGCGCCCTACGCGGCCGCGCTGGGAAAAGCGTTCCAGCTGACCAACTTCCTTCGCGATGTCGACGAGGACCTGTCCCGTGGCCGGGTGTACCTGCCGGCTGACGAACTGGCCGCCCACGGGGTGGACCGCGACCTGCTGAGCTGGTGTCAGGCCAACCGGCGCACCGATGCGCGGCTGCGGGCCGCGCTGGCCGAGCAGCACGCGATCACCCGTGCGGTCTACGAGCAGGCCCGACCCGGAATCAGGGCGTTGGCACCGGCATCGCGTCCGTGCGTGTCGGCCGCGCTGACGTTGTACTCCGAGATCCTGGATCGAATCGAGGCCATCGACTTCGAGATCTTCAGCCAACGTGCCACCGTGGGCAAACCCCGCCGGTTGGTGGTGGCGGTGGCCGGGCTGGGCAAAGCGTGGGCGAACCGGATCCGGTATGGGAGTGTGTGACGGGTGGATCGACGCACTCAGACGCTTCCCGCAGCACCGGGGCGGCTGCGGGTCCCCGACGGCACGCCCCGCCCCCGCGTGGTCGTCGTCGGCGCCGGTATCGCCGGCTTGGCCGCGGCGTGTGGCCTGGCCGAACGCGGTGTCGACGTCGAGGTCGTCGAGCAGCACGACTACCTGGGCGGCCGGGTGGGCGGCTGGCCGGACACACTGGCCGACGGCTCAGCGGGGGCGATGAACCGTGGTTTCCACGCGTTCTTCCGCCAGTACTACAACCTGCGCGCGCTGCTGCGGCGCAGCGACAGCCAGCTCGCGGCGCTGACCCCGGTCGAGGACTACCCGCTGATCGACGGTGCCGGCCGGGTGGACACCTTCCGCGGGCTGCCGACCGCTCCACCGCTCAACGCGCTGGTTTTCGCGCTGCGCAGCCCGACGTTCACGCTGCGCGACCTGATGGCGCTGGACGCCAAGGCCGCCGCCCCGCTGGCGACGGTCTCGGTGCCGCAGACCTACCGGGTGCTCGACGACCGGGACGCCGCGACGTTCCTGCGCGACATCAACTTTCCCGACGCGGCCCGGCATCTGGCGTTCGAGGTGTTCGCCCGCAGCTTCTTCGCCCGCCCGGAGGCGCTGTCGGCGGGCGAGCTCGTCACCATGTTCCACATCTACTTCCTGGGTTCCAGCGAGGGCCTGATCTTCGACGTCGCGAACGCGAACTTCGACGTGGCGCTGTGGAACCCGTTGAGGTCCTACCTGCAGGGGCTGGGCGTGCAATTCCATACCGGCACCACGGTGGACACCGTGTCGACCGACGACGGGGCGACGGTCACGACGACGGCGGGCCGCCGGCTGGCCGCCGACGCGGTGGTGCTGGCCACCGACGTCGCCGGCCTGCGCGGCATCGTGGCC
>NZ_JBSWXU010000148.1:0-12828 GCF_056160785.1 Mycobacterium sp. ABE4_509
ATGCCGCTACGCCGCCACACTCGCACCCAAGCCAAAGCGGCCTACATCACCCGCGAACGCGAACTCAACGCCGCCCACAGGGAACTCGACCGCGCCGCGGCAGCCGAGGGCAGCGGAAAGCACCACCGCCGGGATCGTCAACAGCAGGTACGTTCAGACGTCATCCGAAGATCGCTGGATCGGCCGCCCGGATACCGACCCGACCATGGCGACGACCCACCCCCGTTCTGACGGGCTGCTATTGGCGTGCCATCGCGACGCGAAGCGCGTCTTCCGGCGCTACCCGATGGTCTTCGGCGACCGCGGCGTCCGCGACCGCGAGCTGCACTCCCTTCACAATTCCGCTGAACGCGGTGTCTCCGGGGCGGTAGTCGGGGGATACCGCGGATCCGGAATCCAGCCCGACATCGCAGCCGTCGTCGGCGGAGAAGATGACCGGCAGGGTGGCCTCGACCTCACCGCTTCCCACCAGGTTCCCGTCGACGTAAAGCGTGACCGTCCCGCCGCCGCCGGGAGCCACTCCGCGGTAGTCGAATTCCATCCGCACCTGGTGGTCGCCGGCGGGCAGGGGGTCCTGGGACTCAGCGAAGAAATGCCTGACGCCGCCGAGGTTGTAGCAGTACTTGAGCTTGCCGCCGTGCGCATAGAGGCTCCAGCCACCGATGTTGGCGCCCTGGGCGACGATAACCCCCTGGGCCCCGGTGTCGGGCACCACGATCTCGGCGGTCACCGAGTGGGACCTGTTCTTCAGGTTCAACACGCTGTTCTCGGAGAGGTGGCCCATTCCGCCGAACAGCAGTTGGCTGTTGCCCCGAACCAACACGGGGCGTCCAGCGAGGTCGGGATCGAAGCGCCGCGTGAGGTCGTCGTCGAGCGGCAGCACGTTGTAACGAGTGGCCTCGATCAGCCACAGCCGCTGCAATTCGTGCAGCTTTTCGGGCATTTCATCGGCCAGATTTCGGGCCTGGCTCCAATCGGTGGTGGTGTCGTAGAGCTCCCAGACGTCGTCGTCGAACTCCGGCACCTCCTCGCCGACCAGCAGCCAAGGCGTCTTGTGTCGGGTCACCGCGGTCCAACCCTTGTGGTAGATACCGCGATTCCCGAACATCTCGAAGTACTGGGTCTCGTGCTGATCGGCGGCGGAGCCGTCGTTGAACGAATACAGCATGCTGGTCCCCTCGATGGGGTGCTGCTGCACACCGTTGACGAACAACGGCTCAGGTAGCCCGGCCGCTTCCAGCAGCGTCGGGGCCACGTCGATCACATGGTGGAACTGCCAACGCATCTCACCGCCTGTCTCAATCCCGCCCGGCCAGTGCACGACCGTGCCGTTGCGGGTGCCGCCCCAGTGTGAGGCCACCTGCTTGGTCCACTGGTAAGGGGTGTCCATGGCGTGTGCCCAGCCCACTGCGTAGTGGTTGTAGGAGTCCGGCCCGCCGAACTCGTCGATGCGCTCGGCCATGAACTCGGGTGTTTCGAGCGCGGCCATACCGTTGAAATTCAGCATCTCGTTATACGTGCCGTTGATCGTGCCCTCGGCGGACGCACCGTTGTCTCCGACGATGTAGTAGATCAGGGTGTCGTCGAGGACGCCGAGCTGTTGCAGGCTGTCGACGAGTCGGCCGACGTGGTGATCGGTGTACTCGAGGAAGCCGGCGTACACCTCCATCTGGCGGCGCAGCACGGGCTTGAGGTCGTCGGGCATCTCGTCCCAGGCCGGGATCTCCGCGTGGCGGGCGGTCAACTCGCAGTCCGGCGGGATCACCCCGATCTCCTTCTGCCGAGCGAAGGTCCGTTCGCGCAACGCGTCCCAGCCGTCGTCGAACTTGCCGCGATACTTGTCTGCCCACTCCTTGGGGACGTGGTGCGGTGCGTGGGTGGCTCCCGGCGCAAAGTAGATGAAGAACGGCCGATCCGGGGCGAGCGCCTTCTGCTGGCCGATCCACCCGATCGTCTTGTCGGTCATGTCTTCCATGAAGTGATAACCGGGGGTCTGGTCGACCTCGATGGGATTGGTTCCCTCGAACAGCGTGGGATACCACTGGTTGGCCTCGCCGCCGATGAACCCGTAGAAATACTCGAACCCGCCCCCGCCGGTGGGCCAGGCGTCGAACGGACCGACCGGACTCGTTTCCCACACCGGCACCTCGTGGCACTTGCCGAACTGCGCGGTGTTGTAGCCATTGAGCTTCAGCGTGCGTGCGATCGGCGACATCGTGTTCGGCAGCACCGAGCTGTACCCGGGTGCGCCGGTCGCGATCTCGGTGATTCCACCCATGCCGGCCGAGTGGTGGTTGCGTCCGGTCAGCAGCGCCTGCCGGGTCGGTGAGCACAAGGCTGTGGTGTGAAACCTGTTATAACGCAGGCCGCCGGCGGCAAGGCGCTCCGCAGTTGGGGTCGCGCACGGGCCACCGAATGCGCTGGAGGCTCCGAACCCGACGTCGTCGAGCAGGATGACCAGAATGTTCGGGGCGCCGTCGGGCGGGCGTACCGGCACGATCGGGGGATAGCTGGTGTCGGGGTCCTTGGCGTCATAGGTGATCAACCCGGTGCGGGACGGGGTAGGAATGGGTAAGTGGGTTCGCTGCGCCACGTCGTCTCGCCTATCGCCGCTGTTGAGTCATCTGATCTTGATCGTCGCTCCCGACTCTAAGGCAGCCACTACTGCCCGGGCAGCGGTTGTGTCGAGTGTTCACCCGGTGAGCCCGGGAACGATGTCGTCGAGCCGGAAGGTGACCGGACGCTCGAGCTGGTCGTAGGTGCACGAGCGCGGATCGCGGTCCGGGCGCCAGCGATTGAACTGCGCGGTGTGCCGGAAGCGCTCACCCTCCATGTGGTCGTAGCGGACCTCGACCACCCGTTCCGGACGCAGCGGCACGAACGACAGGTCCTTGCCCGCGTTCCAGCGTGAGCCGCCACCGTACCGGCGCCCGAGCTCCGGATCAGCCGCCACCTGGGCCGCCCAGTTCCACGGATGATCGTCGAACGTCGTCACCAGCGGGGCCAGCTCGGTGAACAGGGAGCGGCGCCGCACCATCGGGAACGCGCCGATCACCCCCACCGAGGCCAGCCTTCCGTCCTCGCGATACAGCCCGAGTAGCAGTGAACCGATCGCGTCGGGCCCCGACTTGTGCAGCCGGTAGCCCGCCACCACACAGTCGGCGGTACGGACGTGCTTGATCTTGAACATCGTTCGCTTGTCGGGCGTGTAGGTGCCGTCGAGCGGTTTGGCGACGATCCCGTCCAGTCTCGCCCCCTCGAACTCGTCGAACCAGCGCGTCGCGGTGCCGAGGTCGGTGGTGGCGGGTGTGACGTGAAACGTCGGCCCCGCGCCGGACAGCGCACCCAGCAGCGCTGCCCGGCGCTCGGCGAACGGTCGCGCCGTGTAGTCGCTGTCGTCGAGCGCCAGCAGATCGAACGCGATGAAGTGCGCCGGGGTCTGCCCGGCCAGCATCCGCACTCGCGACGCGGCCGGATGCAGCCGCAGCTGCAGCGCCTCGAAATCCAGACCGTCGCCGGTCGCGATGACGATCTCACCGTCGATCACACAACGCGGCGGCAGCTCGGCGCGGGCCGCATCGGCCAACTCGGGGAAATAGCGTGTCATCGGCCGTTCGTTGCGGCTGCCCAGCTCGACCTCGTCGCCGTCGCGGAACAGGATCGAGCGGAACCCGTCCCACTTCGGCTCGTAGGAGCAGTCCGGTGGGATCGAGCGGACCGACTTCGCCAGCATCGGCGACACCGGAGGCATCACGGGTAACTGCACGATGCCCCTCCGATGATTTGGTCCGGACTGCCGAGTCTGTCAGAGCATGCAGGCAAGAATGGGCTTTGTGGACCTTCCCGTGCAGCCGCCGCTGGAGCCGATGCTGGCCAAGGCGCAGACGACGGTGCCGACCGAGGCCGGCGTCTGGTCGTACGAGCCGAAGTGGGACGGCTTTCGGGCGCTGGTCTTCCGCGACGGCGACGAGGTGGCCCTGATCTCCCGCAGCGGCAAGGACCTCGGCCGCTACTTCCCCGACGTCCTGGCCGCGGTGCGCGACGAACTGGCCCCGCGCTGCGTGCTCGACGGCGAGGTCGTCGTCCCGCGCGAGATCGCCGGGAGAACCCGGCTGGACTGGGAGTCGCTGAGCCAGCGCATCCACCCCGCCGAGTCCCGCGTCCGGCTGCTCGCCGAACAGACCCCGGCGCACTTCATCGGCTTCGACGCGCTGGCCGTCGGTGGCGACTCGCTACTGCGTGCCCCGTTCCGGGAGCGCCGGAAAGCCCTGCTCGGCGCCGTCGACGAGAACCGGTGGTGCCACGTCACCCGCACCACCGAGGTTCCCGAACTCGGCGCCCGATGGCTCGAGGAGTTCGAGGGCGCGGGCCTCGACGGGATCATCGCCAAACGCCTCGACGGGGCCTACCTCCCCGGCAAGCGGGAGATGGTGAAGGTCAAACATCACCGCGACGCCGACTGCGTGGCGATGGGCTACCGCATCCACAAGAGCGGTACGGGCATCGGATCGATTCTGCTGGGGCTCTACCGTGATGACGGAGAACTCCAGATGGTCGGCGGTGCAGCCTCTTTCACCGCGAAGGCCCGCTTGGCGCTGTTGGCAGACCTGGAGCCGCTGCGACTCGGTGACGACATCCGCGACGGCGAAGCCAGCAGGTGGAACTCGGCGGCCGACAAACGCTGGATACCGGTGCGTCCCGAGCGGGTCTGCGAGGTGGCCTACGACCAGATGGAGGGCCTGCGCTTTCGGCACGCGGTGAAGTTCCTGCGCTGGAGGCCCGACCGGGACCCTGCCGGTTGCACTTTCGGCCAGCTCGACGTACCGCTGAACTACGACCTCGACGACGTGCTGGAGTCCCGTGATGGCTAGCCCTGCGAAAGAACTGGATGTCGACGGCGTCACGGTCCGGCTGACCAATCCGGACAAGCCGTATTTCCCCGAGCTCGGTGCCGGGGGCACCAAGGGCAAGCTGGTCGACTACTACCTGGCGGTCGCGCCGCACATGGTCCGGCTGCTGCGCGACCGGCCGGTGCACCTGCAGCGTTTCCCGGACGGCATCGAGGGGGAGGAGATCTACCAGAAGCGCGTCCCGCAGAAGCACCCCGACTACCTGGAGACGTGCACCGTGACGTTCCCGTCCGGCCGCACCGCCGACGCGCTGAAGGTCACCCACCCCTCGGCCATCATCTGGGCCGCCCAGATGGGCACGGTGACGCTGCACCCGTGGCAGGTGCGCTGCCCGGACACCGAGCATCCCGACGAACTGCGCATCGACCTGGACCCGCAACCCGGCACCGGATTTGCCGAAGCCGCCGACGTCGCCACCGGCGTCCTCAAGCCGCTGCTCGACGAGCTCGGGCTGACCGGCTATCCGAAGACCTCGGGCGGACGCGGCGTGCACGTGTTCCTGCGGATCGCCACCGACTGGGACTTCATCGCGGTCCGCCGGGCCGGGATCGCGCTCGCGCGCGAGGTTCAGCGGCGGGCGCCGGAGGCGGTGACGACATCGTGGTGGAAAGAGGAACGCGGCCGGCGGATCTTCATCGACTACAACCAGAACGCGCGCGACCGCACGTTCGCCTCGGCCTACTCGGCGCGCAAGACCCCGATCGCCACCGTGTCGACGCCGCTGACCTGGGACGAGCTACGCGACGCCGACCCCGACGACTACACGATCGCCACGGTGCCCGACTTCGTCGCCGGCCGCCCCGATCCGTGGGCCGGCATCGACTCTGTCGCGCAGTCGATCGAGCCGCTGCTGGACATGGTGGCCGCCGACGAGGAGCGCGGGCTCGGCGATCTGCCGTATCCGCCCAGCTATCCGAAGATGCCGGGCGAGCCGCCGCGGGTGCAGCCGAGCAAGAAAGTCGCGGCGCACTGGGACGAACACGGCAACCGCGTGCCGGACTAGCCCGGGCGGCCCGATACCCTGCTGTGCATGCCGACCGGATCTGCAGGGCGGTGGACGGTCGTCCGCAAGCTGCTCGCCGCCGTAGCCATCTTCGGGATGGTCGCCTCGGGGATCGGCATCGCGTCGTTCGTGATCTTCAGCAGTCCCGACGAGCAGGCCGCGGCGCCGGTGCGGACCCCGCCGCCGCCACCGGAGCCGTCGGTGCCGACCGCAGACGAGTTCCTCGTCGGCGTCGTGGTCACCGCCGAGAACTGCGATCCGGCGGGCGCGTGCGTGTACACCTACACCATCGATCCCGAGTACATGGGCTTCCATCCGTTCCCCGAGGCCCCGTTCACCGTGGAGTACGAGGTCGTCGGGGGTCACGAGCCCCAGCCCGGCAGTTTCACCGTGGAGGGTGACACGGCCCAGATCCTCAAGGACGTCACTGTCGAGGGCCCCCCCGGGGCTCAGCTCCAGGCCAACGTGGTGCGGGTCTTCGAAGGCGGCCCGCCGGAGGGGATGCCGCCGCCCGCCGAGGTCCCGCCCGCCGCTGACGCACCGCCGGCCGGGACCCCGCCGGCGTAGGTCAGGTCGTGACGACGCCGCGCGGCATGGGCAGCGGCAGGTCGTTGTAGGTCGCGATCCCGGGGGCCGCTGCGACGACGGCCGGGATGGCGTGGATCGGCGGCAGCGCGGTCATGATGTGGCCGAGCACGAAGAAGTCCTCGAGCGTCTTGGCGTTCTCGATCATGTCCTGCGGGGGCAGGAAACCGACCGACATGTTCACCGTGGGCCGTCCGTCGATGGTGATCTTCCAGCCGTCGCCGTCGAGCTTCCAGTCCGGGTCCAGGGTCTGGCCCTTCTTCCAGCGGACGTTGATGTCGATGACCGTCTTGCCGTTGACGATGCCCTGCCAGCTGGCGTACACGCCGGCGACGTGACCGGCCTTGATGGTCCACGAGGCCATCGGGAGATCCTCGGTGGTCTGGGCGTACTCGGACACACAGGTGATCTCGTCGAGCTCGATGCCCAGCGCGTCGGCGACGAGCTGTACCGCCTCGGCGAACACCGCGGTGCCCTTGGCCGCCATCGGGGCCAGATCCGGGTCGTCGATGGCCATGTCGAAGCCGACGGGCCGCTCGGTGTCGGGGGAGTCGTAGAGCGTGGTGTCGGCGGATTCGGCGATGGTGACCTTGTCGATGCGGTCGCATGCGGTGCCGGCCACGATGGCGAGCAGTTCGGCGAAGCCGGGGCTGACCCCGGACCCGAACAGGGTCGAACCGCCGCGCTGGCATGCCTCGGCGATCTTGTCGCGCCCGCCGCCCAGATTGCCTCCGGTGATGAACGACGCCGAGGCCACCACGTTCACGCCGGCTTCGAGGATGCGCACCAGTTCGTCGACGTCGATCCACATGGGGTTGTAGACCACCACGTCCGGTTTGAGCGCCAGCAGCGCCTCGACGTCGTTGGTGGCTTTTACCCCGACGGGTTCGATGCCGGCCAGTTCGCCGACGTCGCGACCGACTTTGCTGTCCGACCAGGCATAGCAGCCGACCAGTTCGAGGTTGGGGTGCTCGGCGATCGCGGCGACCGAGCTCTTTCCGACATTTCCGGTCGTCCACTGGACGACTCGATACGAGGCAGTGTTGGGCACTCGCTCAGCATAGGGTTTCGAGCTCTGCCGGCCGGGAGGTTTCCGGGGTTTCTATGGGGTCAACGCGGCCTTGCCGTTGCGATTCACCCCGGTGCTGTCGATCCAGGTCACATCGATCACGTCGCCGGGATAGTGCCGGTCGAGCACGCTGGTCAGCGTGTTCGTCGAATCGAGCGGCACCCCGTCGAGGGACAGCAGGATGTCGCCGGCGCGCAGGCCGGCCGTCTCGGCGGGCCCGCCGACCATGACGTCCTGGATCAGCACCCCGGGCGCATTGCGCGGTGTGGTGCGCACGCCAACCCCCAGCAGCACCGGGGGGCCGATGTGCACGCCCTCGGAGGGGATGCCGGCCCGGATCTGGCCGGCGATGCCGATCGCATCGTTGATCGGGATCGCGAAGCCCTTGCCGCCCGGACCCATCCGGAAGTTGACCGACGCCGCCGTCGTGATGCCGACGACCTGCCCGGCCCCGTTGACGACCGGGCCGCCGGAGTCGCCGGCGCGTACCGGGGCGGCGAACTCGATGAGCCCGCTCAGTTCGTCGGAGATCCCGGTCAGGGTGTCCTCGGCTTCCACGGTGCGCCCGAATCCGGTGACCGTGCCGACCTCACGGGTCAGCGGTGCCCCGCTGCCCATCGCGTTGCCGAGTGCGACGACCGGTTCACCGGGAACCAGCATGTTCGAGTCGCCGATGATCGCGGGGGGCAGGCCGCCGGCGCCGACCAACTGGATGACGGCGATGTCGCGATCCCGGTTGTAGCCGACCAGGTGGGCCGGGTAGTCGCGGCCGCCCACGGTGCCGGTGATCCGGTCGGCCCCCTGCACGACGTGGAAATTGGTCAGCACCTGCCCGTTGGGGTCGAGCACGATTCCGGCGCCCGCGCCGGTGACGCCCTGGTAGTCGACAGCCGTGTCGAGGCGCACCACCGAGGGCTCGGCAGCGTCCGCGGCTGCGATGGGGTCACCGGGCGCCGCGGCGGCCGGTGCCACCGGGGCGGTCAGCGCGAGGACTGCTGCCAGTGCGATCGGCAGCAGTCGAAGCGGTCTCAACGGGGCCATACGCATCAATAGTGGCGGCGTGGTCGGCCGCTGTCGATGTGGCCCGCCCCGCTCAGTCCTCGAGCGCAACGCCGCCGCGCGACTTCTTGCGGCGCCCGAGCAGCGTCGTCTTGCCGGTCGGTCGGCGATTCTGCAGCTTGTCGCCGGGCGCACCGGGGGTGGTGGTGTCATCAGCATCCCGCTCAGTGTCGGGGTCGGCCGAGGCTTCCTCGTCGGCTTTGCTCTCGGATGTCACGATCGGTTCATTATCAGCCGGGGCTTCAGCCCCGCTGGCCTCGCCGGCCTCGTCGGTGTCGTCAGCCTGGGTATCGGCCTCGTCGGCCTCGTCGTTACTGGCCGCGCGCTTCTTGACCTTCAGCGGTTTCGGCGGCGGTGGCGGGAGTTCGGCGACGAAAGCCAGGTAGAAGGCGAACATCCCGAGCACGGCGATCGCCGCGGCGGCGCCGTAGATGCCGAACAGCCACTGTCCCGCGGTGTTGAGCGACAACCAGATCTCGCTGATCGCGGCCCCGATGATCAGCACCCCTGCCAGCACCTGCAGCACGATCGACGAGGTCCGCAGGTTCAGTGCCATCGCCGGGGTGCCCAGCTCCGGCTTGCGGGTGCGCAGCAGTGTGAACACCACCGGAAGCGCGGCCAGGCCGATGAGGGCGCCGGTGACGATGCGCATCGCCGTTCCCAGCGTGGTGGACGTCTGCCCCAGCAACTCGGGGGTGCGGGGCAGGACGAAGAAGAAGTAAAGGACACCGGCGGCCAGGGAGAACGACGCGTGCCAGATCACCGCGACGGTGCGGCCCATAAGCCTCCTCGATCGTGTTGCCCGGGGTGCGGCGGGGCCGCAACCCCGGGCGAGAGCGGAGGATGCGGGATTTGAACCCGCGAGGGCTGTTAACCCAACCCGCGTTCCAGGCGAGCGCCATAGGCCACTAGGCGAATCCTCCGCGGGCCATGGTAGCCGACCATCCCGCCCACCCACCAAAACCGCCCCACGACGCTCCTCGCCGACAAGCCGCCGGGGCCGGGCTATAGACTCGGTGCCGGACCCCGCGCGGCGTCCATCCTGTGAACTCCCCCAGGGCCGGAAGGCAGCAAGGGTCAACGGGCTCTGGCGGGTGCGCGGGGTCCCCTTACCTTCCCGAGTCCCCACGGTGAAAGGCGCGCGGTGTCGTTTCAGTCCATGGGCCGTGACGAACTACTCGCCCAGCATGAATTGCAGCAGCGGAACTACGCTCAGCTGCAGGCCAAAGGCCTGGCGCTGGACCTCACCCGCGGTAAGCCGGCTCCGTCGCAGCTGGACCTGTCCAACGCGCTGCTGACGCTTCCGGGCGGCGCCGAGGACTCCTACCGGGACGGGGACGGCACCGACACCCGCAACTACGGCGGCCTGCACGGCCTGCCCGAACTGCGGGCGATCTTCTCCGAGCTGCTCGGCATCCCGGTGCCCAACCTGATCGCCGGAAACAACGCCAGCCTCGAGCTGATGCACGACGTCGTGGTGTTCTCGCTGTTGTACGGCGGGGTGGACTCGGCGCGGCCCTGGATCGATGAGCTGCGTGACGGGCCCGGCGTGAAGTTCCTGTGCCCGGCGCCCGGCTACGACCGGCACTTCGCTATCACCGAGAGCCTGGGCATCGAGATGATCCCGGTTCCGATGCGCGAGGACGGGCCCGACGTCGACCTGATCGAGGAACTGGTCGCGGTCGATCCGGCGATCAAGGGCATGTGGTGCGTCCCGGTCTTCTCGAACCCGACCGGGACCACCTACTCGTGGGAGGTCGTCCGGCGGCTCGTTCAAATGGAAACCGCGGCAAACGATTTCCGGCTTATCTGGGACAACGCCTATGCGGTGCACACCCTGACCCACGAGTTTCCCCGCCAGGTCGACGTGCTGGGTCTGGCCGCGGCGGCCAACCACGCCAACCGCCCGCTGGTGTTCGCCTCGACGTCGAAGATCACCTTCGCCGGCGGCGGGGTGAGCTTCCTGGGTGGATCGCTGGGCAACATCGCCTGGTACCTGCAGCACGCCGGGAAGAAGTCCATCGGCCCCGACAAGGTCAACCAGCTGCGGCATGTGCGGTTCTTCGGCGACGCCGACGGGGTGCGTGTGCACATGCGGCGGCATCAGGAACTGCTGGCACCCAAGTTCGCGCTGGTGCTCGAGATCCTCGCCGACCGGCTGGGGGACTCCAAGGTCGCCTCCTGGACCGAACCCAAGGGCGGGTATTTCATCAGCCTGGACGTGTTGCCCGGCACCGCGAAGCGCACGGTGGCACTGGCCAAGGAGGCCGGCATCGCGGTGACCGAGGCAGGGGCCTCCTTCCCGTACCGAAAAGACCCGGAAGACAAGAACATCCGTATCGCTCCGACGTTCCCCAACTCCTCCGACCTGCGCGAGGCTATCGAGGGTCTCGCGACGTGCACGCTGCTGTCGGCGACTGAGGCGCTGCTGCCGGGCGTGCCCGAGAAGTAGTCGGACCGGGTGGGTAGCCTGCTTCCGTGGCTCTCTACCGCAAGTACCGCCCGGCGACTTTCGCGGAAGTCATCGGCCAGGAACACGTCACCGAGCCGCTGTCGACCGCTCTGGACTCCGGCCGCATCAACCACGCCTACCTGTTCTCGGGGCCGCGTGGCTGTGGGAAGACCTCCTCGGCGCGGATCCTGGCCAGGTCGCTGAACTGTGTTCAGGGCCCGACGGCCAGCCCGTGCGGGGTGTGTGACTCGTGTATCGCGCTCGCCCCCAACGGCCCGGGCAACGTCGACGTCGTCGAACTCGACGCGGCCAGCCACGGCGGCGTGGACGACACCCGTGAGCTTCGTGACCGCGCGTTCTACGCGCCCGCCCAGTCGCGCTACCGCATCTTCATCGTCGACGAGGCCCACATGGTCACCACCGCGGGCTTCAACGCACTGCTCAAGATCGTCGAGGAGCCGCCGGAGCACCTGATCTTCGTCTTCGCCACCACCGAGCCGGAGAAGGTGCTGCCCACCATCCGGTCGCGCACCCACCACTACCCGTTCCGGCTGCTGGCCCCGCGCACGATGCGCACGCTGATCGAGAAGATCGTCGCCTCCGAACAGGTGCAGATCGACGACGCGGTGTACCCGCTGGTGATCCGCGCCGGCGGCGGCTCGCCCCGCGACACGCTGAGCGTGCTCGATCAGCTGCTGGCCGGGGCCGAGAGCAACCGGGTCGCCTACCAGCGTGCGCTGGCTCTGCTCGGAGCCACCGACATCGCCCTGATCGACGACGCGATCGACGCGTTGGCCGCCGGGGATGCCGCGGCGCTGTTCGGGGCGGTGGAGGGAGTCGTCGACGCCGGTCACGACCCGCGCCGGTTCGCCACCGATCTGCTCGAACGGTTCCGCGACCTGATCGTGCTGCAGGCGGTGCCCGACGCGGTGACCCGCGGAGTGGTCGACGGTCCCGAGGACGTTCTGGACCGGATGCGCGAACAGGCCGCGCAACTGGGCACCGCCACCCTGACCCGCTACGCCGAGGTGGTGCACGAGGGTCTCGGGGAGATGCGCGGAGCCACCGCGCCACGGCTGCTGCTCGAGGTCGTGTGCGCCCGGCTGCTGCTGCCGTCGGCCGCCGACACCGAAGCCGCGCTGCTGCAGCGGGTGGAACGCATCGAGAAGCGCCTCGAGATGTCCATCCCGGCCAGCGACGAGGTTCCCGCCGCAGTCGCCCCGCCCAAGCAGTACGTGCGCAAGACCGTGCGCGAAGCCCCCCGTGACACCGACACGCCGGCGGAGACCCCACCGACACCACCGCCACCGGCATCTGCGGCCCCGCCGCGGAAAGCCGTTGAACCCGAGCCGGTCACACCAACACCGTCACCGCCGCCGGCGCCGGAACCTCGGGAGCCGGCCTCCCCTGCGGCGCCCGCGGCGACAGCACCGGCCGCAGGCCAGCCCAACGCCGCCGCGGTGCGCAGCATGTGGTCGACGGTGCGGGAGAAGGTGCGTGAGCGCAGCCGCACCACCGAGGTGATGTTGGCGGGCGCGATCGTGCGGGCCGTCGAGGACGACACCCTGATCCTGAGCCACGAGTCCGCGCCGCTGGCCAAACGGCTCTCCGAGCAGCGCAACGCCGACGTCATCGCCGAGGCGTTGCGGGATGCGCTCGGTGTCAACTGGAGGATCCGGTGCGAGACGGGGACCGCGCCACCGCCGGCCCAGCCGCCGCCCGCCGACCCGCCCCGTCAGCCGGCCGAACC
>NZ_JBSWXU010000149.1:0-12728 GCF_056160785.1 Mycobacterium sp. ABE4_509
CTCAAGGAGCGGCCCGGGCTCCGCCGGGCTGAGAGCCGGCGGGCTCGGCGCCGGGCCGAGCACGCCGGCGATCTCGAACGCCGGCAACGGCTCTGCGACGATCTCGGCGGTCGCCCGCTGATAGGCATCGCGTACCGAGTCCACGGCGCTGCGCATCGCGGTGAGCGCATCGACGCGCACCGAGCTGTCCACGAACGGCGTCACAGCCCGCTCGACGAGCTCGCCGGCCGCCGCCCGATCACCCGCACCGGTGGTCACCGTCACCGCCGCGGCCAGCCACCGCCCACGCTCGCCGGCCGCGCGCTGCTCGATGGCCAGCACCGATTCGACCTTTCCGTCGACGATCTCGCGCAGCGACTCGCACAGCGCACCCAGTGCATCTCGGGCTGTGCGCACTGCGCTCACCGTCACCGCCGATGCGTCACTGTGACGGCGCAGGAAGGCCTCGGCGACCGCGGCTCCACGGCCCTGCCAGGCGACCGACAGCGCCCCCAGTTGCCGGTCCTGCACCGCCAACGCATCCTGGAGCGCCCGCACCGCCACATCCAGTCCGGCGCAGTCATGCTGCAGCGCAGCCAGATCCAGGCCGTCCTCGCTGCCGTAGAGGTCCTGCAGCTGACCGGGCTGCGTCGTCAGGTCGTGGTGCCGGTATCCCACCTGCCGGCAGGCCCAGACATACTCCTGCAACACCGCGACCGCAGGCCGTCCCTGCTCCAACCGGGCCGCCGCATCGAAATCGCCGGCCATTCAGCCGATCCGCCCGGCCGAGGACGCGTCGGCCTCGCGGTAGCTCTGCGCCGAGACCTGCAGCGCCCCTGCGATCTCGGCCGCGGCCCGCGACCACTGCCGGACCACCACGGACAGTTCGTCGACGGCGGCGGCTACCCGTTCTCCGCCCGCAACGTGGGCCCGGCCGGCTGCCGCCGCACCGAAGCGCATACCGGCCAGCTGATCTCGCAGCACGCGATCGACGATGTCGGCCGCTGTCTCGTACTCGCGTGCCGCCGCGGACACCGCGGCGGCGTCGATGCGCGCCGCCTCTGTCGACCCCATATGAGATCAGACGCCGGCAACGGGTGTTCGGTTCCCCGGATGGGCTCAGCTCTCGGCGCTGACCGATTCAGCCACCCGAACCGCCAGCTGCCGGGCGGTGTCCACGTCGGCGGCCTCCACCATCACCCGGACCAGCTGCTCGGTACCCGACGGCCGCAGCAGGATCCGTCCGGTGTCCCCGAGCTCGGCCTCGACGCGGGCGACGGCGTCGCGTACCGACGGCGCGTCGGCGACCGTCGCCTTGTCGGTCACCTCGACGTTGATCAACACCTGCGGCAACGTCTGCATCGGTTCCGCCAGCGCGGTCAGCCCCCGGCGGGTCTGGGCCATCCGCGCCATCAACCGCAGTCCGGTGACGATGCCGTCACCGGTGGTGCCGAAGGCCGGCATCACGATGTGCCCGGACTGCTCGCCGCCCAGCGCGAACTCTCCGGCGCGCAGCTCTTCGAGGACGTAGCGGTCGCCCACCCCGGTGGTGCGGACCTCGATCCCGGCCGACCGCATCGCCAGATGCAGACCCAGGTTGCTCATCACGGTGGCCACCATGGTATCGGCGGCCAACTCGCCGGCCTCCTGCATCGCCAGCGCCAGCACCACCATGATCGCGTCGCCGTCGACCACCGCGCCGTGCGCGTCCACGGCCAGACAGCGGTCGGCGTCGCCGTCATGGGCGAGCCCCAGATCGGCGCGGTGCGAGATCACCGCTTCGCGCAGTGCCTCCATGTGTGTCGAACCGCAACCGTCGTTGATGTTCAGCCCGTCGGGCTCGGCGTTGATCGGGATGACCGTGGCGCCGGCAGCCCGGTAGGCCTCGGGGGCCGCGGCCGACGCGGCACCGTGGGCGCAGTCGACGACGACCGTCACCCCGTCGAGCCGGGTTGTCGCGGCCTTGCCGACGTGACGAAGATAACGC
Source organism: Mycobacterium sp. ABE4_509 (assembly GCF_056160785.1). Lineage (NCBI taxonomy): Bacteria > Bacillati > Actinomycetota > Actinomycetes > Mycobacteriales > Mycobacteriaceae > Mycobacterium > Mycobacterium sp. ABE4_509. Next base: position 1,967 of record NZ_JBSWXU010000149.1, read on the forward strand.
TCGAGTGCATCCTCGGCGTCGACGATGCGGCCGATGCCCGCGCCGGTCGGCCGGCCGCCGGGCCCCTGGTGGACGAGCTCCTCGATGCGGTCCTCGGTCGCGTCGTCGAGCTTGTGCCCGCCGGGACCGAAGATCTTGATCCCGTTGTCGGGCATCGGGTTGTGCGACGCGGAGATCATCACACCGAAGTCGGCGTCGTAGGCGCTGGTCAGATACGCCACCGCGGGTGTCGGCAGCACACCGACCCGGAGAGCGTCGACACCCTCGCTGGTCAGGCCCGCGACCACGGCCGCCTCGAGCATCTCCCCGCTGGCCCGCGGGTCACGACCCACCACGGCGACCCGTCTGCGGGTCGCACCGGTTCTGATGAGCCGCCGGGCCGCCGCCGCCCCCAGCGCCACCGCGAGCTCGGCGGTGAGGTCCTGGTTGGCGACGCCGCGCACTCCATCGGTGCCGAACAGTCGAGCCATCGTGCCAACCTCTCACACCTATCCGCGACGAAGCCAACCGGCGAACTGCCGGTCCGTGCCGTCACCGGATCGATATTCCAGCGTGATTCTTCCATGCGCAGCGCCCCGCAACGGCCCACCGCCCGCATCCGGAGCGCGGATACGGGCGGCGGTGTACGAAGGTGCCGGGTCAGCCGGCGTCCTCCGGTGTGGTCATGCCACCGTCCTCGGGCTCCGAGGCCGACGCACTCACATTCTGGGTGAGCGTCAGCTCGCCGCCCGGCAGACCGGCGCACACCGTCTGGTCGGTGCCGTCGGCGTCGACCTGCTGCGCGAGCGTGTGCACGTCCTCGGGCACGCTGGCACAGATGGCCCCGGCCGTGACGGCTGCCGCATCGGTGGGCACGCCCTGCAGGATCGTGGTCCCCCCGACGGCGATGTCCACCAGACCGTCCGGGGTCTCGACGGGCTGCGCAATCGAGGCTGGCGACCACGGCCGGGCAGTTCAACCCACGACTGCGGCGAATCCGCCCCCAACGACCCAGCAACGCGATCAGCAGTTCGGCAAACTATGTAGCCCTGCGGCAATCGGCGCTGGTGGAAGAACAGCACGACGTCACTGAAACCGGCACCTTGTGGTTGCCTGTGCAAACCCGTACAGACGACTGACGCCCGGCCACTCGCGATGCGAGCGGGCCGGGCGCCATGCCGGGTCGAAGGTCAGCGCTTGCTGTACTGAGGCGCCTTGCGCGCCTTCTTCAGGCCGTACTTCTTGCGCTCGATGGCACGCGGGTCACGGGTCAGGAACCCGGCGCGCTTGAGAGCCGGACGGTCCTCGGGCTGCACCAGGATCAGGGCCCGGGCGATCGCCAGGCGCAGCGCGCCGGCCTGCCCGGACGGTCCGCCACCATCGAGATGGGCGTAGACGTCGAACTGCTCGACCCGGTCGACGGTCACCAGCGGGGCCTTGATGAGCTGCTGGTGCACCTTGTTGGGGAAGTAGCTCTCCAACGAACGGCCGTCCAGGTGGAACTCACCGGTGCCGGGGACCAGGCGCACGCGCACCACGGCCTCCTTGCGGCGGCCCACGGTCTGGATCGGACGGTCGAACAGCACGGGCGCCTCGGGGGCCAGGTCGGCCTCGGCCACCTCGGCGTCGACCTGGAGCTCGGCCTCGACGGCCTCGACGGTCTCGGCCGCGTCGGCGGTCTCGGCGGTTTCGGCGAAATCGGGTTCAGTCACTGGGCCACCTGCTTGAGGTCGTACGGGATCGGCTGCTGGGCGGTGTGCGGGTGCTCGGCACCGGCGTACACGCGCAGCTTCTTCTGGATCTGCCGGCCGAGCTTGGTCTTGGGCAGCATGCCGAGGATGGCCTTCTCGACGACACGGTCGGGATGGCGGTCGAGCATCTCGGCGACCGAGCGCTTGCGCAGGCCACCGGGATAACCCGAGTGGCGGTAGTGGAAAGTCCGCTGGGGCTTGTTGCCGCTGACAGCGATCTTGTCGGCGTTGATGACGATGACGAAGTCACCGCCGTCGACGTTGGGCGTGAACGTCGGCTTGTGCTTGCCGCGCAGCAGGTTGGCAGCTGCGACAGCGAGCCGGCCGAGCCGCACGTCGGTGGCGTCGATGACGTACCACGAGCGCGTGGTGTCACCCGCCTTCGGCGTGTATGTGGGCACAGCGCGTACCTCTTCTTCTTCTCGGGTTGGATCCCGGGTGACCCGGGTGCCGGTCAGGCGCACGCATGAGGGCTGCCTCGGCGACCGGCGGGGACCCGAGGCGACCGGCGGCCAGAAGGCCAGCGCACGCCAACGTGGCAGCTTACCCGGGTGCGTCTGTGCAGGTCAAAACGCGCTCATCGGCAGGGGCCAAGTGCTCGATTACGGATCTTCCCCAGGCGCCCCATACCATTCCAGGTGAGATGACCGACCCCGCAGCCAACCCTGCCCTCGACACCGCCCCGGCCGCCACCCCGGGCGCTGTGCCCGCCGCCGAGTCCCGGTCCGCGGGCCGCATCACCGCCGAAGCGCAGCGCCGCAGAACGTTCGCCGTGATCAGCCACCCCGACGCCGGGAAATCCACGCTGACCGAGGCCCTGGCCCTGCACGCCCGGGTGATCAACGAGGCCGGCGCCATCCACGGCAAGGCCGGCCGACGCTCCACCGTGTCCGACTGGATGGACATGGAGAAGGCCAGGGGCATCTCGATCACCTCGACGGCGCTGCAGTTCCCGTACCGCGACTGCGTGATCAACCTGCTCGACACCCCCGGCCACGCCGACTTCTCCGAGGACACCTACCGGGTGCTCACGGCGGTGGACTGCGCGGTGATGCTGATCGACGCGGCCAAGGGCCTCGAGCCGCAGACCCTCAAGCTCTTCCAGGTGTGCAAGCACCGGGGCATTCCGATCATCACCGTGATCAACAAGTGGGACCGCCCCGGTCGCCACGCCCTGGAGTTGATGGACGAGATCCACGAGCGGATCGGGCTGCGCACCACCCCGTTGACCTGGCCGGTCGGCATCGCCGGCGACTTCAAGGGCGTCCTCGACCGCCGGACCGGATTGTTCATCCGGTTCACCCGGACCGCCGGCGGCGCCACCGCCGCGCCCGAGGAGCACATCGCCGCCTCCGACGCGCACGAGGCCGCCGGCGTGGACTGGGACACCGCCGTGGAGGAATCCGAACTGCTCTCCGCCGACGGATCCGACTTCGACCGCGAAACGTTCCTCGCCGGGGAGTCCTCCCCGGTGCTGTTCACCTCGGCGGCGCTGAACTTCGGGGTGAACCAGCTTCTCGACGTGCTGGTCGGGCTGGCCCCGGCGCCCGGCGGTGCGGTCGACGTCGACGGGGCCCGGAGACCCACCGATGCGCCGTTCTCGGCGTTCGTGTTCAAGGTGCAGGCCGGCATGGATTCCGCGCACCGCGACCGGATCGCCTATGCGCGGGTGTGTTCGGGCACCTTCGAACGCGGCGAGGTGCTCACCCACGCCGCCACCGGAAAACCGTTCGTCACCAAGTACGCACAGTCGGTGTTCGGCCAGCAGCGCTCGACGCTGGACACCGCGTGGCCCGGCGACGTGATCGGTTTGGCCAACGCGGCCGCGCTGCGCCCCGGTGACACGCTGTATCGGGATGTGCCCGTTCACTTCCCGCCGATCCCGAGCTTCTCCCCGGAGCACTTCGCCGTGGCCCGTGGCACCGATCCCAGCAAGCACAAGCAGTTCCGCCGCGGGATCGAGCAACTCGAGCAGGAGGGTGTGGTGCAGGTGCTGCGTTCCGACCGCCGCGGCGACCAGGCACCGGTGCTCGCCGCCGTCGGACCGATGCAGTTCGAGGTGGCGACGCACCGGATGGCCACCGAACTGAGCGCCCCGATCTCGCTGGAGTCGCTGCCCTATCAGGTCGCCCGGATCGTCGACCCCGAGGACGCCGAGTTCATGAGCAGGCAGGTTTCCGCGGAGGTGCTGACCCGCACCGACGGCGTCCTGCTGGTGCTGTTCTCCACGCCGTGGCGGTTGGAAGGATTCCAGCGCGACAACCCGGACATCACGTTGCGGTCGTTGGTGGCGGCCAGCTGAAGCGATGGACCACCTCGCTGTCCCGGCACGGGTGGCCGGCCTCGGCGAGTACTTCGCGCTGCGCAGCGCCGACGGACCCGGCTGGCACGGCTACGACGCCCTGCTGCAACCGGACACGCTGCGGGCGCTGGTGTCGGCCACCCGCGTTGCGCTGGCCCGATTCGCCCGGACTGATCCGGGGCGCGTGCCGCTGCGGGCGGCGGCATCCACCCTGCAACTCGGGATGGCCGCCCGGCTGGTCTCACCGCTGATCGGCTCGGTCGCCGCGCTGCAGCACGCCCCCGTACTGACACCGGAATCGTTGCGATGGAAGACCGCAGGTCATTCGGTGCGGTTCGCGGTGACCGACATCGACTGGCACCGCACCCGCGACGCCGCCGAGTCCGCCGCGTTCATCGACCGCACGCTGCTCGACGGCATCCTGACCCCGCTTGTCGAGCAGTTCGGCGGTGCGGTGCCGTTGTCGCCCAAAGTCATGTGGGGCAACGTGATATCGGCCGCCAACGGGGCCGTCACCGTACTGGGAGTCGCCGACTCCGCATTGGTGCCAGCCGGGCGCGATGTGGTGCGCGCGCTCGCCGACACCGGTCCGACACGGGGGACCGCCGTCGCAAAGGGCGCCACCTTCGTCCGGCGCAGCTGCTGCCTGTACTACCAGGTGCCTCGCGGCGGATTGTGCGGCGACTGTGTGCTGCGCGCACCCGGACCAGCGCAGTGAGATCGCGCCGGCCGGCTCAGTCGACGTCGACCCAGTCCAGGGTGCGCTGCACCGCCTTCTGCCATCCCGCGTAGCCGGACTGGCGCTGCTCCTCACTCCAGGTGGGCGACCAGCGCTGCCCCTCCTGCCAGTTGGCTCGCAGCTCCTGCTCGTCCTTCCAGAACCCGACCGCCAGCCCGGCCGCATACGCCGCACCGAGCGCAGTCGTCTCGGCGACAACGGGTTTGACCACGTCGACCCCGATCACATCGGCCTGGATCTGCATGCACAACTCGTTGGCGGTGATACCGCCGTCGACCTTGAGCACCTCCAGATGCACGCCGCTGTCGGCTTCCATGGCATCGACCACGTCGCGGGACTGGTAGCAGATCGACTCGAGGGTGGCACGGGCCAGATGGGCGTTGGTGTTGAACCTGCTCAGACCGACGATCGCGCCCCGGGCATCCGAGCGCCAGTACGGCGCGAACAGCCCGGAGAACGCGGGCACGAAGTAGACACCGCCGTTGTCGTCCACCTGGCGGGCCAGCGACTCGCTCTGGGCGGCGCCGCTGATGATGCCGAGCTGATCGCGCAGCCACTGCACGGCCGAACCCGTGACCGCGATCGACCCCTCCAGCGCGTACACCGGCTCGGAGTCTCCGAAGCGGTAGCACACCGTCGTCAACAAACCGTGCTGCGAGCGGACGATCTTCTCTCCGGTGTTGAGCAGCAGGAAGTTACCGGTGCCGTAGGTGTTCTTCGCCTCGCCGGCCGACAGGCACACCTGCCCGACCATCGCGGCCTGCTGATCGCCCAGGATTCCGGTCACCGGGATCTCGGTCTCCAGCGGTCCGGCCGGATGCGTGGCGCCGTAGGCATCCGGGGACGACGACGACTCGATAGCCGGCAGCATCTGGCGGGGAATCCCGAAGAACGACAACAGCTCGTCGTCCCAGTCCAACGTCTCCAGATTCATCAGCATGGTGCGGCTGGCGTTGGTGACATCGGTGATGTGCACACCGCCGCGGGTCCCGCCGGTGAGGTTCCACAGCACCCAGGTGTCACAGGTGCCGAAGATCGCGTCACCGCGTTCGGCGGCCTCCCGGACGCCGTCCACGTTCTCCAGGATCCACTGGATCTTGCCGCCGGAGAAGTAGGTGGCGGGCGGCAGTCCGGCCTTGCGCCGGATCACGTCGCCGCGACCGTCGCGGTCCAGCGCCGAGGCGATCCGGTCGGTGCGGGTGTCCTGCCAGACGATGGCGTTGTAGTACGGGCGTCCCGTTTTCCGGTTCCACACCAGTGCGGTCTCGCGCTGGTTGGTGATACCGAGGGCCACCACGTCCTGCGCGCTGAGCTTCGACTTGTTCAGTGCGGTCTGCAGCACCGACCCGGTGCGCTCCCAGATCTCGACCGGGTTGTGCTCCACCCAACCAGCGCGGGGCAGGATCTGCTCGTGCTCGAGCTGGTGTCGCGCGACTTCGCGGCCGGAATGGTCGAAGACCATTGCCCGGGTGCTCGTCGTCCCCTGGTCGATTGCGGCTACGAAGTCGCCCAATTCCCCTCCTCTGCTCCCGACCACTCTATGCGCGACCGCTACAACACAAACTCGCACGGACCGAGGGGGATCCGTGCGAGTTTGTGTCAGCCGGTGTCGGGCAGGCCTAGAAGAACCCGAGGGCCTGGTCGCTGTAACTCACCAGCAGGTTCTTGGTCTGCTGGTAGTGGTCGAGCATCATCTTGTGGTTCTCGCGGCCGATGCCGGACTGCTTGTAGCCACCGAACGCGGCGTGCGCCGGGTACTGGTGATAGCAGTTCGTCCACACCCGCCCGGCCTTGATGTCGCGCCCGGCGCGGTAGGCGGTGTTGCCGTCGCGGCTCCACACCCCGGCGCCCAGCCCGTAGAGGGTGTCGTTGGCGATGCTGATCGCATCGTTGTAGTCGGTGAACGACGTCACCGCCACCACCGGCCCGAAGATCTCCTCCTGGAAGACCCTCATCTTGTTGTTTCCGGTGAAAATAGTTGGGGCGACGTAGTATCCGCCGTTGAGCTCACCACCGAGTTCGGCGCGCTCACCGCCGGTGACCACCTGAGCGCCCTCGCTCTTGCCGATCTCGATGTAGGACAGGATCTTCTCGAGCTGATCGTTGGACGCCTGCGCGCCGATCATCGTCTCGGTGTCGAGCGGGTCGCCCTGGCGCACCGCCTTGGTGCGAATCGCGGCCAGCGCCAGGAACTCGTCGTAGATGTCGGCCTGGATCAGCGACCGCGACGGGCAGGTGCACACCTCACCCTGGTTCAGCGCGAACATCGTGAAGCCCTCGAGGGCCTTGTCCTGGTAGTTGTCGGCGGCGGCCATCACGTCGTTGAAGAAGATGTTGGGGCTCTTGCCGCCGAGCTCCAGCGTCACCGGGATCAGGTTCTGCGACGCGTACTGCATGATGAGCCGGCCGGTGGTGGTCTCCCCGGTGAACGCGATCTTGGCGATCCGGTTGCTCGACGCCAGCGGCTTGCCGGCCTCCACGCCGAAACCGTTGACGATGTTGACCACGCCCGCGGGCAGCAGATCACCGATCAACTCGAACAGGTACAGGATCGACGCCGGTGTCTGCTCGGCGGGCTTGAGCACCACCGCGTTGCCCGCCGCCAGTGCCGGAGCCAGCTTCCAGGTCGCCATCAGGATCGGGAAGTTCCACGGGATGATCTGGCCGACCACACCGAGGGGCTCGTGGAAGTGGTAGGCCACGGTGTCGTCGTCGATCTCCGACAGCGAGCCTTCCTGGGACCGGATCGCGCCGGCGAAGTAGCGGAAATGGTCGACCGCCAGCGGGATGTCGGCGTTCAGCGTCTCGCGGATCGGCTTGCCGTTGTCCCACGACTCGGCCAGGGCGATCGACTCGAGGTTCTCCTCGATGCGGTCGCCGATCTTGTTGAGAATGACCGCGCGCTCGGCGGCCGCGGTCTTGCCCCATGCCGGCGCGGCGGCGTGGGCGGCGTCGAGCGCCTTGTCGATGTCGGTCTCGTCGGAGCGGGGGATCTCGCAGAACGGCTGGCCGGTCACCGGAGTCGGGTTCTCGAAGTAGCGGCCGGCGTTGGGCGGCACCCACTGTCCGCCGATGAAGTTGTCGTAGCGGGCCTTGAACGACATCAACGAGCCGTCCGTCCCCGGTCGGGCGTACACAGTCATGATGGGTCTCCTGGATCAATGCCGGCCGACCGCAGCAGCTGCCGGCACATGTGTGTGGTGCGTCACTCAACCTACGCCCGGGACCGTTGCAGCACGGTTGCATCGATGACCGGCCGGGCGCGGCGGTTCAGCCCAGTTCGAAGTCCAGGCCGGCCAGATGGCCGCCGGCCTGCGCCCGGGCCACCGCGGTCAGGCCGGCGCTGTCGCGCAGCGCCTGCCAGCCGTCCCGGTCGTCGCGGCCTTCGGGCAACTCCAGCCAGCGGCGCAGCAGCGTGCTGCGCCCCTGGGCGTGCTCGGCGAGCACCGCCTCCCGCAGCGTCGCCGACAGCTGGGTGCGCAGCCGCCCGATGGCCGGCGACACCGAATGGGTGAGCAGCGGGCCCGGGTAGCGGGCGAGTGCGGATTCGACGTCGCCGGCGTCCAGGGCCTCGAAGACCTCGCCGATGTCGCTGGTGATCGGCGCCAGCAGCCGGTAGGGGCGCGAACCCAGGTTCTCGGCGCCGACAACCTTGCGCAGCCGCGACATCTCGGCGCGCACCGTGACGACGTCGAGGTCCTTGTCGTCGAGCAGCACCGCCAGGTGATCGGCCGACAGTCCTTCGGGGTGGCGGCTGAGCAGCACCAGGATGTCGGCGTGCCGGCCGGTCAGGTGGGCCGCCTGCAGATGCCCGTAGCTGTCGGTGGTCACCCAGCGCGGCCGGTCACCGCCCAGCACCACCAGGTGCGGCCTGCGGGCGGCCGGCTCGGTGGCGGCGCCGGCGATGCGCAGCAGCGCGAGGTGGTTCTCCACGGCGACGGCGGTGGCGCGCACCAGCGCCAGCGTCTGCGTCGTCGCCACCTGGTTGCCTCCGGTGAGGTCGATGGCGCCGAGCAGTGCTCCGGTGGTCGGGTCGTGCACGGGTGCGGCGGTGCAGCTCCACGGCTGCACCACTCGGGAGAAGTGCTCGGAACCGTGGATCTGCATCTCCCGGTCCAGCGTCAACGCGGTGCCGGGCGCGTTGGTGCCGGCGCTGCGCTCGCTCCAGTCCGCGCCGGGCACGAAATTCATCGCCTCGGCCTTGCGGCACGCGGCCGGGTCGCCCTCGACCCACAACAGGGTGCCGTCGGCGGCGCTGACGGCCACCACCACCCCGGAATCGGCGGCGTCGGCGACCAGCAGCCGGCGGATCACCGGCAGCGCCGGCGCCAGCGGATGCGTCTCGCGCAGCCGCTCGATCGCCGTCACCGCAGCGGCGGCGCGGGCCCCGTCCAGGTCGGGATCGACACCGCCGGCAAGGCTGCGCTGCCAGCTCTGCGCGACCACCGGGCGCACCGAGTTGGAGTTCAGGTAGTGGGCGTCGACTTCCCCGGCGATGAACAACTCGTGCACCGCGCGCAGCGCCGAGGACGACGGACGGGCGCTCTCCCGTCCGCGCGATGCTCTCTGAGTGGCCACCCGGCGTTCACGCTCCTCGTGGTGGACCTGTGCAGCAGCAACGGTCACTGTGCCGGTCATCACACCTGGCGCCAGGGTAGCCCAATCCGGGCAGTTGCAGGTAGAACACCTTCTCTGACGGGTTACCGCGCGGCCCCCGACCGGCTCTCCTCCGCTCGGGGGCCGCGCAGACTCCGGCGGGGCTTCTCAAGCGCCCCAGGCGCGAGCGGCGCGGCGGTCGGTCGCGGCGACGTCCTCGGCGCCGTCGCGGACCGCGTTACCCAGGCTGTGCAGGATTTCGTTGAGCGCCGCGGCGGCCTGCTCCCAGCGCGACTGTTCGATGCGGTATGCCTCGGCCGCCTCCCGGCTCCACGTCGCCTGCAGCGGCGCGATCTGAGCCCGCAGATCGTCGAGCGCGGCGTTCAGCCGGGCGGCGGTGGCGTGGATCTCCTGGCGCACGGTGTACTCGATCTCACCGAAGTCGTAAGACAGCACGGGGTCCATGAAGTGCTCCTCAGATGGTCGCGGCCACCGAACCGATGTGATCGGCGTGGCTGTCGGTGGCGGTGCGCAGGATGCGCTCGTTGTCGCGGATGGTCTCGGCGATCCGCTGCAGCGCGGCGTGCAGGCGAAGCGATTCGGTGTTCCAGCGCTCCACGACCTCGCGGAAGCGCGCGGCCGCCGCGCCGCCCCAGACCGAGGGCGGCACACTGCACATCGCGCCGATGAACGACTGCAGCATCGCGCGGATCTCGTCGTTGCGGATGTCGGTCTTACCCGCCACCGACAACATCAGCTCGAAGTCGGTGGTCAGCGCTGAGCCGGTGTTCTCTGCCGGGCTCGGTGGGGGTGGCGGCATCGTGGTCCTTTCATGTCTGCCGGACGATCTATGAATTGGACGCGGCCAGGTGCCCGGTCGGTTCCCTCGGACCGCAAGATTGTTCAGGGCAGCGCATGTGCCGAGCGCACCGCCTGTGCACACACCTCGGCGATGACGTCCTGGCGCGCGATGGCGCTCTGACAGCCGACCGCGATCCGCAGCGATCCGTCGACCACCACGGCCCAGCGGGTTTCGCTGTGGGCGCGTCGTTCCAGGTAGGTGATCGCGGATCGGCCGGCAAGGTCGCCCTCGGGATCGAATCCGACGAAAACCCCGTCGGGTTCGGATTCCAGAGCGCGGCGCAGTGCTTCGGCGACCCGCTCGGCGGTCACCGGGGTGGCCGAACCCCAGTGGGTGACGTGCAGGGCCGGCGGACCGGCGCCCGGGGCGATCCGCACCCGCGCCGAACCGGGTCCGTCGGTGATGCGCTGCACCGCCCAGTCGGCCGGCACCCGTACCGCGGCGCGGCCCGCCACCAACATGACGGTCTGGACGCGGCCGGCGGGCTGGTCGGGCACCCACCAGGAGCCGGCCGCGATCGCGATCGCCAGCAC
>NZ_JBSWXU010000150.1:0-12651 GCF_056160785.1 Mycobacterium sp. ABE4_509
CGCCTGAAGCGGTCGAGCCGGCGCCGGCACCCGCAGCCCCTGCACCGGCACCCGAGGCAGCGGCGCCGGCACCCGCCGCGGTCACTCCGCCCGGCCCGATCCTCGACTTCGGGCCGGACGCACCGGTCAAACAGGACTTCCTGTACCCGTCGATCAGCAACGGATGTCTCGCCGACGGCGGCAACGTGCTGGCCACCGCGATCTCGGTGGCCGGCCCGGCGAAGATCCCCGCCCCCGGCCCGGGACCGGGGCAGACCGCCTACGTGTTCACCGCGGTGGGCACCCCGGGCCCGGCCGCCGAGCAGAAGCTGCCGCTCAACGTCACCTGGGTCAACCTGAGCACCGGCCGGTCAGGCAGCGCGACGCTCACGCCGCGCCCCGACATCAATCCCGAGGGCCCGACCACGCTCACCGCGATCGCCGACACCGGTTCGGGCAGCATCATGTCGACGATCTTCGGTCAGGTGACCACCACCGAGATGCAGTGCCAGTTCATGCCGACGATCGGCTCGACGGTCGTTCCGGACGCCGCGGCCAACGCGGCGCCGGCTGCGCCGGTCGCTCCGGTCGCGCCGGTGGCCGGTCAGTAGGCCATGAAGAGGATGGCATCCCGGTCGTAGTCGCGGCCGGGATGCACCTTGGACAGGTGCTCCTGCGCCTTGTCCACCAGGTCGTCCTCGTCCTTCCCGGTGATGGCCTCGCCACAGGGGCAGTTCAGATGAGTCTTCATCTCTTCACAATGGCACAGCCCACGCCCGACCTTAAGGACAAGATCGGGACATGGACCTCTACGACGTGATGCGCACGACGGGCGCGGTGCGCCACTTCACCGACGAGCCGCTCCCCGACGACGTGCTGATCCGGATCCTCGACCACGCCCGCTTCGCCCCCAGCGGCGGCAACCGGCAGGGTGTTCGGGTGATCGCGGTGCGCGACCCGGCCACCCGCACCGCGCTGAGCGAGTTGAGCCTGCCCGGCGCACGCCGCTACGTCGCCCAGCGCAACAACGGTGAGATGCCCTGGAATCCGTTGCGGCCCATGAGAGTATCCGCCGATCAGGTGGAGTCCACCGAGGTACCCGCGGAGATGTCGACACCGCTGCTGACCTGCTCGGTGGCGCTGGTCGTGTGTGTCGACCTCGGGGTGGTGGCCGCGCTGGATCAGGAGCTGGGGCGGATCGGGCTGATCGCCGGCGCGTCGGTGTACCCGTTCGTCTGGAACACCCTGCTGGCCGCGCGAAACGAAGGTTTCGGCGGCGTGCTGACCACGATGGCGGTCGCCGAGGAGCCGCGAGTCAAGGCGCTGCTCGGCATCCCCGAGGACTACGCCGTGGCAGCGGTGCTGCCACTGGGCAGGCCACGTCATCAGGTCAGCCGGTTGACCCGGCGCCCGCTGTCGGAGATCGCCACCTCCGAGCGCTTCGACGGCGCGTCCCTGTGACGCGGCCACGTCATCGTGAGACCTTGGACCGGTGACGGTCACGCTGGGATACGCCCTGGGTCTCGGCGACGGCGCCGAACTCGACGGGCAACTCGCCGAACTGACCGCCACGGGCGTGGACCCGCGGCGCATCTTCAGCGACACCGTCGGCGGGTCGGCAGACAAGATGCGGGCCGGGCTGCTGGCCCTGCTCAGCTACGCGCGCACCGGTGACGTCGTCGTGGTGGTGGCCCTGGATCGACTGGGCCGCTCGGTGTCCGAGGTCGCCCAGACGGTGGCCGACCTGACCACCCGGGGAATCACGCTGCGCTGTCTGCGAAACGGGCTGGACACCGCCACCGCGACGGGACGGGTGGTGGCCGGGGTACTGAGCGAACTCGCCGCCCTCGACGCCGACGATTCCACCCGGGCTAGGCCTTAGCGGCCTTCTCCTTCTTGGCTTTGTCCTTCTTGGCCCTGTCCTTCTTGGCCCTGGCCTTCGCTTCCTTCTTGTAGGTGCGCACCTGCTGCAGCGAACCGGCGTCGGTCACATCGGCCACCGACATGTGGGTGCCGGCCTTGCCGTAGTCCCCGGCGGCCTGCCGCCACCCCTCGGCCGCCACCCCGTACTGCTTGCCGAGCAGCGCCAGGAAGATCTTGGCCTTCTGCTCGCCGAACCCCGGCAGCGCCTTGAGCCGGCGCAGCACCTCGGCGGCGTCGGCGCCGTCGGACCACAACGCCGCGGCGTCACCGCCGTACTCGTCGACGATCACCTGAGCCAGCGCCTGCACCCGCTTGGCCATCGAACCCGGGAACCGGTGCACGGCAGGGGTTTGGGCACACAGCGCCGCGAACTGCTCCGGATCGTGGTCGGCGATCGCGGTCGCGTCGAAGCCGCCCATCCGGTCGGCGATCTTCTTCGGGCCGCCGAAGGCCACTTCCATCGGGATCTGCTGGTCCAGCAGCATGCCGACCAGCAGCGCGAACGGGTTGTCCTCGAGCAACGCGTCTGCGGCGGGTTCCTGCGTCAGGCAGAGCTTCGACGTCATGACCCGAGCCTACGACGAGTCCCGCAACCGTTGGCGGAGACCTTCGCCGAGGTGGGTCCGCGGGCCCGGATCTGTCGGTGGTCACTGCGAGGATGACGGTATGTCGCCGACCGCCACCGCTGTCGCTGCCGGGCCGTTGCCCAAGGAGCGTCTGGAGGTGTTGTTCAAGGAGTTGGCCGAGTTGTCGGGTCAGCGCAATGCGATCGATGGGCGGATCGTGCAGATCGTCGCCGAGATCGAGCGCGACGGGCTGGCCGGGATGACGGGGGCCCGCTCGATCCCGGCGCTGGTGGCCTGGAAGACCGGCGTCTCGCCACGCAATGCGCAGACGATCGCGGCGGTGGCGCACCGGCTCGAGGAGTTCCCGCGCTGCGCCGACGCCCTGAGCGAGGGCCGGCTGTCACTGGATCAGGTCGGTGTCCTGGCCGAAGGCGCCGCCGACGGCTCCGATGCCCACTATGCGCAGCTGGCCTCGGTCGCGACGGTCGCCCAGCTGCGTACCGCGGTCAAACTCGAACCCCGCCCCGACCCGACGCCGCCGCAGCAGCAGGACCGCTCGATCGCCAAGTCCAGCGACGACACCCACACCACCTGGCGGATCCGGCTGCCGCATCTGGACGCCGCGAAGTTCGACGCCGCGCTGGCTGCACATCGCGACGCGTTGGTCACTGCCTGGAAGCGCGACCACGACAACAGCGCGGCCACGGATCACCGGCCGCCGATGCCGAACACCGTCGACGCGTTCCTGGCCTTGGTCGAGGCCGGCTGGGACAGTGCGGCGGCGCGGCGCCCGCACGGCCAGCACACCACCGTCGTCGTCCACGTCGACGTCGACAAGCACGTCGGGGAGCTGCATCTGGGTCCACTGCTCTCCGACGCCGAACGCCGGTACTTGACCTGCGATGCCACCTGCGAAGCCTGGTTCGAACGTGACGGCACGGTGATCGGTGCCGGGCGGGCCACCCGCACCGTCAACCGGCGGCTGCGCCGCGCCCTCGAACACCGCGACCGCTACTGCGTCGTCCCCGGCTGCGGGGCCACCCGCGGTCTGCACGCCCATCACCTGCGGCACTGGGAAGACGGCGGTCCCACCGAGCTGGACAACCTGGTACTGATCTGCCCGTACCACCACCGGCTGCACCACCGCGGCGGCATCACCCTCACCGGGCCCGCACCCGACCTCATCGTCACCGACGACCTCGGCCGGCCACTGAGCGCGGGCTCGCTGGCCCACCCACCAACCCGACCTCCACCAGAGGTACCCCCATGCCCCGGACCAACCGGCGAACGCGCCGACTGGTGGTGGTACGAACCCTTCCAACCGCAACCGCCACCAGCGAACTGAGCCAATCTGGCGACCGCACGAACCACCCGACCGGAGGCCGACCACTGGCCGTTCCGCTGGTCAGCGCACCCATGTTGACGCGATCCGGGGATACGTGTCGTCGGGGTATGCGAATGTGGGCAAGACAGCCAGATGCACCGAGGGGGATGAGCATGAGGCGTGTGATGGCAGCGACGATCGCATCGGTGGTGACCGCCATCGCGATGGCCGGTGCGGCGCAAGCGATCCCGGAACAGGGCACACCCGCATTCGACGAATACATGGCGGGCCTGCAGCGCAACGGCTACAACCTGAACCCCGACACGGCATGGCGCGTCGCCCACCAGGCGTGTGTCGGCGGGATACCGGGTTACATCGGCTTGGAGATGGCTGCCCAAGGCGTCATCGGCCCCGGAGCGCAGGAACGCGTGATGGCGGTCGCCAGGCAGTACGCCTGCCCGATCCAATAGGCGGCCCGCCACCGCGCCGAACCGGTCAGCGACAGACCGCCGAACCTGTCGGTCACGTCAATCCGGCTGCGCCGGTGGCCAACCCGGCAGCCGGTCGCACACCTGCCGGCGCCATTCGGCCGTGCCTCCGGGAATCGGATCAGCCGGCGTGCACCCCGAGTCGAGATAGGAACGGGCCTGGCGGTCGGCCAACTCGCGTCCCAGCGCCGCAGCAGCTCCCGTGTCGAGTCGACCGAGCGCGGAAACGGTGTCGATCTTCTGCCGGTACCACCGCTCGGCCCACCCATCGCCGCGGCCCATCGTTGCCAGACCGAGCACACGCCCGAGCAACACCGGCATTCACCGCTGCGGTGAGCCGGTCGTGTCCGTCGATCACCAGCCAGCAGCGCAGGCCGGTCACCTGCCACACCAGCACGGGCGGTAGCACGCCGGCGCGGGCCAGCTTGGCGAAGGCCTTGACCCGCGCCGTGTCCGGAGGCGACGGCGTGCGCAACGGCAGCAGCGGATCGGCATGGTCGGCGCGCCAATCCAGATAGCCGTCTTCGTCGTACCAACCCAGTTCGGGACTCCATTGCACGACGTCGGATTCGATGCCCGCGGATACCCCATCGGTAAGCCCGCGCACAGTCAGCGGCCGCAGCGTCCACAGGCCCCGCCGCAACGGCCCCTGCGTGCCGGCGGCGAGCCCGGTGGCGAAGTGGTGTGCCCAGCGCATCAGGTCGGGCCCCAGCTGCTCGGCCAGCGCGACGCTGATCGGCGGGACAACAGCGGCCGGTGACGCAGCCAGTGCGCCCCGGACAGACCGTCGACCCGCGCCGAGATCAGCGTCGACCCCGACTGGCAGATCCGCAGCAGGTCCGGCGGCGCAACCTGCACCGCCAGCGCCGACCGTGCCGGCGAAGCAACGTCGAGGACGATCCCCGGATGGGCAGGCCCGAACAATGCGCCGAGATCCCTGCGCCCCAGCGAGATCACCATGCTCGACGACACTAGGCCAACGGCTCGCGGGCGCATCCGCGTTCTCCACCAGCTGCAGTCCTGCGGGATTAAGGTGACGGAAACCGACCGCGAGGAGCGATAGATGTCCGGCGAACTCGCGATCGCCCTGACCGCCGCGCTGATCCTGCTCGCGGTCGCCGCGGTGGTGCTCGCAGTACGCACCCGCCAGCGAGTGTCCACCCCGACCGAGCGCGCCGTGCACGCCGCGCTGCACACCGCGTCCCTGGCGGCCCGGGCGCTGCGCCGCGGCCTGGACACCGAGTCCGCCGACACGGCCGCGCCGTTCCTGCGCAGCCTCACCGGCACCGACGGCCTGGCCCTCTACGACGCCGATGCCCAGCTGCTGGCCCGTGACCCCGCCGACGAGGCCGTGTGGGTCGACGTCGTCCCGGCCGAATGCCAGGAAGCCGCGCACCAGGCGATTTCCGGGGAACGCCGCGTCCTCACCCACGCCCGCACCTGGGCGGTGGTGGCGCAGCCACTGCTCGCCGAAGCCGGCGACCTGCTCGGCGTGCTCGTGGTGGTGACCACCCGCTCCCCCGCCCCCGGGCTGCTCGGCGCGGTCGGCGAGGTCGCCCGGTACGCCGCCAGCCAGGTCGAGCTCGCCGAACTCGACGCGTCACGAGCCCGGCTGGACCGCGCCGAGGTCCTGGCGCTGCGCGCCCAGATCAGCCCACACTTCATCTACAACGCGCTCAACACAATCGCGTCCTTCGTCCGGACCGACCCCGACCGCGCCCGCGAGCTCATCCTCGAGTTCGCCGACTTCACCCGCTACTCCTTCCGCGCCGCGGGCCAGTACACGACGCTGGCCGAGGAGCTGCGCAACATCGACCGGTACCTGACCCTCGAGCGGGCCCGTTTCGGCACCGCACTGAAGGTCACACTGCAGGTGGCGCCGGAGGTACTCCACGTCGTCGTCCCGTTCCTGGCGCTGCAACCACTGGTGGAGAACGCCGTTCGGCACGGGTTCGCCGGGCGCGGCGCCGGGTCGATCGACCTCGTCGCCCGCGACGAGGGTTCCGACTGCGTCATCACCGTCGAGGACGACGGCGTCGGGATGGATCCCGAGGCGCTGCGCGCGGGACCCAGCGATGCGCTCTCGGACGGGCTTTCACCGGCGGAGAGCAACTCGGCGCACGTCGGGCTGACCAATGTGGACCATCGGCTGCGCGCAGCATTCGGAAACGACTACGGTCTGGTGGTCGAGACAGCGCCCGGCGCAGGCACCAAGGTCGTCATGCGGGTACCCAAGTTCCGGTCGGGAGTGTGGGCCAGCGGAGGTGCGTTCGGGGTGGGCAAACCATGACCAGACCGCTGACCGTGCTGGCCGTCGACGACGAGGCGCCGGCCCTCGACGAGCTGGCCTACCTGCTCGACCGCCACCCCGACATCGGCGAGGTGTTCCGGGCCGGCGACGCCACCTCGGCGCTGCGCGAACTCAACCAGCGCACCATCGACGCGGTGTTCCTGGACATCAACATGCCCGGCCTGTCCGGGATCGAGCTCGCCGGGGTGCTGGCGAACTTCTCGCAGCGTCCGGCGATCGTCTTCGTCACCGCCCACGACGACAAGGCCGTCGCGGCCTTCGACGTCGGCGCCACCGACTACCTGCTGAAGCCGATCCGCGACGACCGCCTCGACGAGGCGGTCCGCCGGGTGGCCGCCGCCCAGAGCACCGCCGAGCCGGCACCGGCCGTCGGCAAGGAGCCCGATACCGCCGCCCCACCCGACTCCGATGTCATTCCCGCCGAGGTCGGTGGCGTCACTCACCTGGTGCCCCGCGACAGCATCGGCTGGGTCGAGGCCGAAGGCGACTACGCGCGGCTGCATTCGGCCTCGGGCTCACACCTGGTGCGCATACCGCTGTCCACGCTCGAAACCCGCTGGCGCGACCACGGCTTCCAGCGGGTGCACCGCTCCTATCTGGTGGCGCTGCGGCTGGTGGCCGGCCTGCGCAGCAGCGACGGCGCGGTCCTGGTCCGGCTGCGGGCCAACGGCGCCTCCCCGGCCGTCGAGCTCCCGGTCAGCCGCCGCCAGGCCCGCGAACTGCGTGACCGCGTCGTGCGCACCCCGATGCGCAGCCTGCGTCCCGGTGGGGGCGCCGATGACTAGCGGCGAACGCCCGCAACGCCAACGCGTGGTCCTCGCACACCGCCGCGGTTCCCGGATGGTGCGCACCCGCGTCGAGGTCCAGGAACAGACCCAGGTCGGCGACACCCTGGTACGCGGACTCATGCGGGCACAGCTGGGGCTGGCGCTTCGGCTGGCTGCCGTGGTGGTGGCCCTGATCGGAGCGATTCCGTTGCTCAACACACTGTTCCCGAGCCTCGGCGCGATCACGGTTTTCGGGATCCGGCTGAACTGGCTGGTCCTCACGGTGCTGGTCTATCCGCTGCTCTACGGCATCGGCTGGTTCTACGTGCGGCTGGCCGAGCAGGCCGAGCGCGACTTCGTCGGCGTCGTCGACGCCGAGCTGTGAGCGGCTCCCCGCTGACCGCGGCCGCGCTGATCGCCGCGGCGGTGGCCACAGTGGCCATCGGCGCCTACGGCGTCCGCTTCTCGCGCACCACCTCCGATTTCCTGGTGGCGTCGCGCACCGTCGGGTCGCAGTGGAACGCGGCCGCGATCTCCGGTGAATACCTCTCGGCGGCTTCATTTCTCGGGGTGGCCGGGCTGATCGCGAAATACGGGGCCGACGCGCTGTGGTACCCGGTCGGTTTCACCGCGGGATATCTCGGCCTGCTGTTGTTCGTCGCCGCCCCGCTGCGCCGCTCGGGCGCCTACACCGTTCCCGACTTCGCCGAGTTCCGGCTGGGCTCGGCACGGCTGCGCAAGGTCGCGATGCTCGTCGTCGTGGTGGTCTGCATCTTCTATCTGGTACCGCAGTACCAGGGGGCGGGCCTGGCCCTGAAGACCTTGCTGGGCACCCCGGTATGGCTCGGACCGGTGGCCGTCGGCGCCATCGTCATCACCAACGTCGTCGCCGGCGGGATGCGCTCGATCACGTTCGTCCAGGCGTTCCAGTACTGGCTCAAGCTGACCGCGATCGCCGTGCCCGCGCTCGCGCTCACCGCCCTGTTCCTCAGCGACCGGGGTGGCGAGGACGGCTGGATCCTCGGCGCACCGCTGCCGCCGGTCGTCCAGCAGGACACCACGGTCAGCATCGACACCGACGTCGTCGTCAGCGTCACCGAACCGGCCGGGGTGACGGTGACGGGCACCCTGGACGGACGGCCGGTCGTCGCGGCGGCGCTGGGTTCGGCCGGTGAACACACGCTCGGGGAGGGGAGCACGCTGAACCTCGCCGCCGGGGCGGCGACCCCGGTGGTGGCGGACGCGCCGAGCACCGGAGCCGACTGGATCGCCTCGGGCGGCGGCTTCGGCGGCCACCACCCGCTGTACCAGGTCATCTCGATCATGGTGGCGACGTTCCTGGGCACCATGGGCCTGCCCCATGTACTGGTGCGCTTCTACACCAACCCCGACGGGCGTGCCGCGCGCCGGACCGCGCTGGCGGTGATCGCCCTGCTGTCGCTGTTCTATCTGTTCCCGATGCTGGTGGGCGTCTTCTCCCGGTTGTATGTGCCGCAACTGCTGATCACCGGCAACTCCGATGCCGCGGTGCTGCTGGCCCCCGCCGCGGCGATCGGTGGACCGGCCGGCCAACTGCTGGCGGCGCTGGTGGCCGCCGGGGCGATCGCAGCGTTCCTGGCCACGTCGTCGGGCCTGCTGGTCAGTTTCGCCGGCGCCCTGGCCACCGACGTGCTGCCCGGCCGTGTCCGTGATTTCCGGCTGGCCGCGATCGTCGGTGGGCTGATCCCGATTCCGTTGGCGCTCACCACCGCCGGTGGGCTGGAGCTGTCCCGCAGCGTCGGCCTGGCGTTCGCGGTCGCCGCCTCGACGTTGTGCCCGCTGCTGGTGCTCGGCATCTGGTGGCGTGGCCTGACCGCGTTGGGAGCGGCGTGCGGTCTGGCCGTCGGCGGGCTGCTGTCGGGGGTCACCGTCAGCGTCGCGGTGGCCGGCGGGGTGGACGAAGACATGCTCGGCGGCTGGCCGGCGGTGCTGATCGGATACCCCGCGGCGGTCAGCGTGCCACTGGCCTTCGCCACCATGATCGTCGTCAGCTGGTTGACCCGCGCGCGGATACCCGCCGACGTCGCGCAGACCTTCGCCCGTATGCACGTTCCGGAACATCTGGGCATGGGCATCGAGCGAGTGCCGCGGGGCTGACCGCTGGCCGTTCGTCGCCGCCGATCGACCGTTTAGCGCAGCCGCTCCCGACCTCACCGTGCGGCCGCTCGCAGGCATGGATCTGTGACTCACGTCTCAACTACTTTCGCCGGAGAGCCTGTTCACATCAGCCAGGAAGTGAGATCAAGGTGTCCGAGACCGACCTTCCGATTCGCCCGGAAGCCATCAGCGGCGAACGATACATGGAAGTCCAAGCCAGCCCGGAGTTCCAGGAACTCCGAAGTAGGTTGCGCCGCTTCGTCTTTCCGATGACGGCGTTCTTCCTCATCTGGTACGCCACCTACGTCGTGCTGGGCGCCTTCGCCCACGACTTCATGGCCACCAAGGTGTGGGGCGACATCAACGTCGGCCTCATCATCGGTCTGGGGCAGTTCGTCTCGACCTTCCTGATCACCGGCCTGTACGTGCGGTTCGCCAACCGCGAACTCGATCCGCGCGCCGGGGCGATCCGCGCCGAACTGGAGAGTGAGATCAAATGACCACCACGCTGCTGGCCCAGACCGAGGCCGTGGGCAATCCGATAGCCAACATCGGGATCTTCAGTCTGTTCGTCGTCGTCACGATGATCGTGGTGATCCGGGCGAGCAAGAAGAACGCGACGGCCGCCGAGTTCTTCACCGGCGGTCGCGGGTTCTCCGGCACGCAGAACGGCATCGCCATCGCCGGTGACTACCTGTCGGCCGCCAGCTTCCTGGGCATCGCCGGCGCGATCGCGGTGTACGGCTACGACGGCTTCCTGTACTCGATCGGATTCCTGGTCGCCTGGCTGGTCGCCCTGCTGCTGGTCGCCGAACTGCTGCGCAACACCGGCAAGTTCACGATGGCCGACGTGCTGAGCTTCCGGCTCAAGCAGAAGCCGGTGCGCCTGGCCGCCGCCACCAGCACCCTGACCGTGTCGCTGTTCTACCTGCTGGCCCAGATGGCCGGCGCCGGCGGCCTGGTCGCCCTGCTGCTCAACGTCAACAGCCGTGGCGGACAGTCGATCGTGATCGCCGTGGTCGGCCTACTGATGATCGTCTACGTGCTGGTCGGTGGGATGAAGGGCACCACCTGGGTGCAGATCATCAAGGCGGTGCTGCTGATCACCGGCGCCGCGTTGATGACGCTGATGGTGCTCGGCAAGTTCGGGTTGAACTTCTCCGAGATCCTCGGCGCCGCGCAGTCGGCGATCAGCGGCAGCTCCTCGGAGGCCGTGGCCGCCCGCGACGTGCTCGCACCCGGTGCCCGCTACGGCGGTTCGCTGACCTCGCAGATCAACTTCATCTCGCTGGCGCTGGCCCTGGTGCTGGGCACTGCCGGTCTGCCACACGTGCTGATGCGCTTCTACACCGTGCCGACCGCCAAAGAAGCACGGCGGTCCGTCGTCTGGGCCATCGCCCTGATCGGTGCGTTCTACCTGTTCACCCTCGTCCTCGGCTACGGCGCGGCAGCGCTGGTCGGCCCGGACCGCATCCTCGGCGCGGCCGGCGGGGTCAACTCGGCGGCACCGCTGCTGGCGTTCCAGCTCGGCGGGGTGGTCCTGCTCGGCATCATCTCGGCCGTGGCGTTCGCAACGATCCTGGCGGTCGTGGCGGGTCTGACGATCACCGCGTCGGCGTCGTTCGCGCACGACATCTATGCCAGCGTGATGAAGTCGCACAAGGTGACCGAGGACGAGCAGGTGCGCGTCTCCCGGATCACCGCGGTGGTGCTGGGGCTGTTCGCGATCGGCCTGGGCATCCTCGCCAACGGTCAGAACGTGGCGTTCCTGGTGGCGCTGGCCTTCGCGATCGCCGCGGCGGCCAACCTGCCCACCATCGTTTTCTCGCTGTACTGGAAGCGGTTCAACACCCGCGGCGCGCTGTGGAGCATGTACGGCGGCCTGATCTCCACCCTGGTGCTGATCGTGTTCTCCCCCGCCGTCTCCGGCTCGGAGAGCGCGATGATCCCGGGCGCGGACTTCGCCTTCTTCCCGCTGGCCAACCCCGGCATCGTGTCCATCCCGCTGGCGTTCGCCCTGGGCATCATCGGAACGCTGACCTCACCCGACCGCGGTGATCCGAAGATCAACGCCGAGATGGAGGTGCGCTCGCTGACCGGGATCGGCGCCGAGAAGGCCGTCGCCCACTAGCCCCACCGGCTCCGCCGAAATGGCATTCCAGCAGGCAAATGTCGAGAAGACGCCTGCTGGAATGCCATTTCGGCGCATTGGGTACAACATCGCGTTGTGACCCCCGTGCGCACCTACCCGATGGTCCTGCTCGGCTACGCGTTCACCGCGATCATGGCCGGCACCACGCTGCCGACACCGATGTACGCGCTCTACGGTGAGCAGCTGGATTTCACGGTCCTGACGACGACGGTGATCTACGCGATCTATGCCGGCGGCGTGCTGTTCGGCCTGGTCGCGTTCGGCCGGTGGTCCGACGCCGTGGGCAGGCGCCCGGTGCTGCTGGCCGGGATCGGCTTCGCGATCGCCAGCGCGGTGGTGTTCCTGGCCGCCGACTCGGTGGCCACCCTGCTGGTCGGGCGGGTGCTGTCGGGGCTGTCGGCGGGCCTGTTCACCGGGACGGCAACCGCCGCGGTGATCGAGGCGGCACCGCACGCCTGGCGGGATCGCGCACCCGCCGTCGCCACCGTCGCCAACATCGGCGGACTGGGCGCGGGCCCGCTGCTGGCCGGCCTGCTGGTGCAGTACGCACCGGCCCCGCTGCACCTGAGTTTCGTGGTCCACCTGGCGCTGGCCGGGTTCGCCGCCGTCGCCGTGCTGGTGGTGCCCGAGACCTCTCCGCGCACCGGCCATCTCGGATTCCAGCGGCTGTCGGTGCCGCCCGAGGCGCGGGCGGTGTTCGTGGTCGCCGGACTGGCGGCCTTCGCCGGTTTCGCCACCACCGGGCTGTTCACCGCCGTCGCGCCCTCGTTTCTGGTCGAGGTCGTCGGCATCGACAACCGCGCCGTCGCGGGCGTGATCGTGTGCTCGATCTTCGCCGCCTCCGCCGTCTCCCAAGTCGCCTCGGTGCGCACCGACCCCCAGCGTGCGGTCGCGTTCGGGTGCGCGGTGCTGGTCGCGGGCATGGCGGTGCTGGCCGCCGCGCTGCACTTCGCCTCGCTGGCGTTGCTGATCGCGGCCGCGCTCGTCAGCGGCGTGGGCCAGGGG
>NZ_JBSWXU010000151.1:0-12620 GCF_056160785.1 Mycobacterium sp. ABE4_509
GCGCCGGGGTGTGCCGCACGGTGCGGGTGGCCAGCGGCCCGGTGCAGGGCGCCCGGGTGGTGCCCACGCCGTCGGCCGCGAGCTGACGTATAGCCGGGGTCACGAAAGAGTGTGACTCGTGCCTCATCTCCCGCATCCGTTTGGCAGCTACTTAAGAGTTGCTTAAGATGATCGGCGGTGAGAGCTAGCGGTCGAGCAGTGGACGCAGGAAGTCTCCCCGCCGAGATGACGCTCGGTGGGTGCTGGGCTGGATCCGTCGTCGGATCTGTGCCGGCCAACCAGACATCACCGATTCGAGACACAACCGCTCCCCAGATGTGCGCGCGCCTCCGCGACAGGGCTTCGCTTCAGGCGGAGCATGGCAAAAGGGCATGTGCGCAGGGGCAGATGTCGGCGAGGAGGTCGTCGTGAGCAGATTCACCGAGAAGATGTATCGCAATGCTCGCACCAGCAACCGTGGCATGGTCACCGGTGAGCCGCACGAGCCGGTCCGGCACACCTGGGCCGAGGTGCATGAGCGTTCCCGGTGTATCGCCGGCGGGCTCGCCGCGGCCGGTGTGGGGCTCGGGGACGCCGTCGGGGTGCTTGCGGGCTACCCCGTCGAGATCGCCCCGACCGCCCAGGGGCTGTGGATGCGCGGTGCCAGCCTGACGATGCTGCACCAGCCGACCCCGCGGACCGACCTGGCGGTGTGGGCCGAGGACACGATGAACGTCATCGGGATGATCGAGGCCAAGGCCGTCGTGGTCGCCGAGCCGTTCCTGGTGGCGATCCCGGTGCTGGAGGATAAGGGCATCACCGTTCTGACGGTCGACGACCTGCTGGCCTCCGACCCGATCGACCCCATCGAGGTCGGTGAGGACGATCTGGCGCTGATGCAGCTGACGTCGGGTTCGACCGGATCTCCCAAGGCGGTGCAGATCACCCACCGCAACATCTGCTCGAACGCCGAGGCGATGTTCATCGGCGCCGAGTACGACGTCGACACCGACGTCATGGTGAGCTGGCTGCCGTGCTTCCACGACATGGGCATGGTCGGCTTCCTGACCATCCCGATGTATTTCGGCGCCGAGCTGGTCAAGGTCACGCCGATGGACTTCCTGCGTGACACCCTGCTGTGGGCGAAGCTGATCGACAAGTACAAGGGCACCATGACCGCGGCGCCGAACTTCGCCTACGCGCTGTTCGCCAAGCGGCTGCGCCGGCAGGCCAAGCCCGGCGAGTACGACCTGTCCACGCTGCGTTTCGCGCTGTCGGGCGCCGAGCCGGTCGAGCCCGCCGACGTGGAGGACCTGCTCGACGCGGGTAAGCCGTTCGGGCTGCGCCCGGACGCGATCCTGCCGGCCTACGGCATGGCCGAGACCACGCTGGCGGTGTCGTTCTCGCCGTGTGGGGCGGGTCTGGTCGTCGACGAGGTGGACGCCGATCTGCTCGCCGCGCTGCGCCGCGCGGTGCCGGCGACCAAGGGTCACACCAAGCGGCTGGCCGAGCTCGGCCCGCTGCTGACGGACCTCGAGGCCCGTGTCATCGACGACAACGGTGAGGTCATGCCGGCCCGCGGGGTCGGGGTGATCGAGCTGCGCGGCGAGTGCGTGACGCCCGGCTACATGACCATGGGCGGCTTCATCCCGGCCCAGGACGAACACGGCTGGTATGACACCGGCGACCTGGGCTACATGACCGAAGACGGCAACGTGGTGGTGTGCGGCCGCGTCAAGGACGTCATCATCATGGCCGGCCGCAACATCTATCCCACCGACATCGAGCGTGCCGCGAGCCGGGTGGACGGTGTGCGTCCCGGGTGCGCGGTCGCGGTGCGCCTCGACGCCGGGCATTCCCGGGAGACGTTCGCGGTGGCCGTGGAGTCCAATGCGTGGGAGGACCCGGTCGAGGTGCGCCGTATCGAGCACCAGGTCGCCCATGAGGTCGTCGCCGAGGTGGACGTGCGTCCCCGCAACGTGGTCGTGCTCGGGCCGGGCAGCATCCCGAAGACGTCGTCGGGCAAGCTGCGCCGCTCCACGTCGGTGTCGCTGGTCACCTAGTCGTTGCTGAGTCGTCCCTGACCGGGCGCAGGTATTCGGCCAGGAACGTGCGGTGCCACCAGGTTCTGTCCTGCCGCAGTTCGCGCCACGTGGTGAAGCGGTACTCGTAGAGCCGGGCGCGCACGGCGCGCGGCGGTGCCTCGGGGAACGGATTGTGGCCCAGCAGCCGCAGTGTCGCCGCGTCGTTGTGCAGCAGCCGTGTCACCAGCGGCCGGAACCAGTCCCGCGCGAAGCTCGGTGAGATCGCGGCGAACCACATCATCCAGTCCAGCCGCAGATGGTAGGGCGCCCACTGGCGGGGCAGCCGGTGCGGATCACCGGGCTTGCCCTTGAAGCCGTATTCCTTCCAGACCGCGTCGGGGCCGGGCTCGTCGGCGGTGCCCTCGAGGATGATCTCGTGGCGCACCCGGCCGATGCTGCCGAACGCGCCGTAGGTGTTGACCAGGTGCAATGCGTTGAACGAGGCGTTCATCCGCTGGCGGTGGCCGAGCATGTTGCGCACCGGCCAGTAGCTGAGCAGCACCGTCAGCACCGTCGCGGCGCCGACCAGCGCGGCGAACCACAACGGCGGCGCAGCCAGCGGTGGGGGATCGGGCACCGGCAGCACCGCGGCGAACGCCGAATGATCGAGCGCGCTGAACGCCAGCACGATCGTCAGCCAGTTCAGCCACGCGAAGTTCCCGGACGCCACAAGCCAGAGTTGGGTGACGATGACGACCGCGGCGGCGATGCCGGCGACGGGCTGCGGGGCGAACAACGCGAACGGCACCACCAGCTGGGCGACGTGGTTGCCGGCGACCTCGACGCGGTGCAGCGGCTTGGGCAGGTGGTGGAAGAACCAGCTCAGCGGGCCGGGCATCGGCTGGGTCTCGTGGTGGTAGTCCAGACAGGACAGGTCGCGCCAGCACGGGTCGCCGCGCAGCTTGATCAGCCCGGCGCCGAACTCCACCCGGAACACCAGCCACAACACCAGCCACAGCGCCGGCGCCGGGGGTGCGATGTCGTCGTTGCCCAGGAACGCCGCGACGAAGCCGGCCTCCAGCAGCAGCGACTCCCACCCGAAGCCGTACCAGCGTTGACCGACGTTGACGATCGACAGGTAGAGCGCCCACATCAGCAGCCAGGTCGCCACCGCGGCCCACAGCGGCACCAGGTTCGTCAGCCCGGCGACCACCCCGGCGGCGATCGCGGCCCCCAGCCAGCACAGCGCGGCGAAGAACCGGTCGGTGTAGTGCAGCGCGAACACACTCGGCGCGGCCCGAAACGGCACCCGTTCGACGAAGCGGGGGACCGGCAGCATGCCCTGCTCCCCGATGAGCGCGCGGAACTGGCGGGCTGCGGCGACGAAGGCGATCAGATAGATCGCGCCGATGCCGCGCTGCACGACCTCCCTGGCCAGCCAGTGCTCCGGTGCGCTGAACCACTGCGCGTCCACGCTGGTCGGGGTACCCGGTGGCGGCGGGTGCAACGCCGCCGGGCGGGGAAAACCGATGGGCGGATGTCGGGTCTCGCCGATACCGTCGACGCCATGCAGTGGGCCACCGAGGAATGGGCGATCGAAGCCGTCGACCTGGTCAAGCGGTTCGGTGAGCACACCGCCGTCGACGGGGTGAGCTTCTCCGTGGCGCCGGGCACCGTGCTGGGGCTGCTCGGACCCAACGGTGCGGGCAAGACCACGACGGTGCGGATGATGACGACGCTGTCCGAACCCACCTCCGGCACCGCCCGGGTGGCCGGTTACGACGTGCGGACCCAGCCCGACGAGGTGCGCCGCCACATGGGCCTGACCGGGCAGGCCGCCACCGTCGACGAGTTGCTCACCGGCCGGGAGAACATCCGGATGATCGGCGGCCTCTACGGCATCCGGCGTCGTGACCTGAACCGTCTCGGCGAGCAGCTGCTGGACCAGTTCTCGCTCACCGACGCCGCCGACCGGGTGGTGCGGTCCTACTCCGGCGGGATGCGCCGGCGCCTCGACCTCGCGGTCAGCCTGTTGGCTTCGCCGCCGGTGCTGTTCCTCGACGAGCCGACCACCGGCCTGGATCCGCGCAGCCGCAGTGAGCTGTGGGACGTGCTGCGCACCCTCGTCGCGCAGGGCACCACGCTGTTGTTGACCACGCAGTACCTCGAAGAGGCCGATCAACTCGCCGACGACATCGTGGTGATCGACCGCGGGCACATCATCGCCCAGGGCTCGCCGATGCAGCTCAAGCAGCAGGCGGGCCGGGCCAGCCTGGTGGTGACGGTCTCCGACCCGGCTGACCTGGTGGCCGCGCAGGCCCTGGTGGGTTCTGCGGGGGCCGAGGTGTTCGTCGACCATGGTGCCCGCCGGCTCACCGCCGCCGCCGACGGCCTCGACGACATGATCCGGGTGGCGGGCCGGCTGCGGGACAGTGACATCGGTGTCGACGACATCGGCCTGTCCCGGCCCAGCCTCGACGACGTGTTCCTGACGCTGACCGGGCACCGCACCGACGACACCGAGGAGATCGGCGCATGACCGCACTGGAGACCACGCGGCAGGCGCCGATGATGCCCCGGCCGGTGCCGACCCGGCGCACCAACCTGGCGCAGCAGTCGTGGATCATGGTCAAACGCAACATGATCCACACCAAGCGGATGCCGGAGATGCTCAGTGACGTCACCGCGCAGCCGATCATGTTCGTGTTGTTGTTCGCGTTCGTCTTCGGGGCGTCGATCACCAACACCGGCGGTGCGTCCTACCGGGAGTTCCTGCTGCCCGGCATCCAGGCGCAGACCATCGTGTTCTCCGCGTTCGTGGTGGCCTCCGGCATCACCGCCGATGTGGAGAAGGGCATCATCGACCGGTTCCGCGCGCTTCCCATCTCGCGGTCATCGGTGCTCATCGGGCGCAGCATCGCCAGCGTCATCCACTCTTCGCTGGGTGTCGTGGTGATGGCGTTGACCGGCCTGGCGATCGGCTGGCGCATCCGCAACAGCGCAG
The DNA here is from genome assembly GCF_056160785.1 of Mycobacterium sp. ABE4_509. NCBI lineage: Bacteria > Bacillati > Actinomycetota > Actinomycetes > Mycobacteriales > Mycobacteriaceae > Mycobacterium > Mycobacterium sp. ABE4_509. The sequence continues at coordinate 5,008 of NZ_JBSWXU010000151.1, forward strand.
GAGAGGCGGTGCTGGCGTTCGGGCTGTTGCTGCTGTTCGGGTTCGGGATGATCTGGCTCGGGATTCTGGTCGGGTCGGTGTTGCGCAGTGTCGAGGCGGTCAACGGGGTGATGTTCACCGCGCTGTTCCCGATCACGTTCCTGGCCAACACCTTCGTGCCGACCGAGCCGATGCCGCACTGGCTGCGGGTGATCGCGGAGTGGAATCCGGTGTCGTCGTTGGCGCAGGCGATGCGCGAGTTGTGGGGCAACGGCGGGCCGGCGCCGGCGAGTGCGCAGCTGCCGCTGCACTATCCGGTGCTGGCGACGGTGCTGTGGTCGCTGGCGCTGACGGCGGTGTTCGCCCCGTTCGCGCTGTACGCCTACCGGCGCCGTACCTCGGACTGACCCTTCGTTGGCGCCGACGGCGGCCCGTGCCCGCGCTTTCCCGTCAACAGCGCAGCCTCAACGGGTTTCGGGAAGCTTCTCCAGCTTGTCGAGTTGGGCCTTGTAATCCCACTTCATGCCGAATGCTGGCATCGCGGTGTCCACTCTGGGTATTGTCCGCTATACTCAGAGTCATGTCGCACACGCAACCCCGGCACCAGCAGCGGCTGCCGTCCCGCCTGGCCGAACATCCCACCGTGCGGGCCGTGCGGTCTCGGCCGCCACAGGAGCCGGCGCCCCTCGACGCGGACTGGCTGCGTCAGCTGTGCCTGGACGCCGGCGCCGACGACGTCGGCTTCGCCGCGGTCGCCGACCCGGCGCTGGCCTCGGAGAAGGAGTACGTCGAGGCCGCGCTGCCCGGTGCGGTCAGCTACATCTCGCTGGTGGTGAAGATGAACCGCGACAACGTGCGGTCCACTGCGCGCAGCGTCGCCAACCAGGAGTTCCACCGCAGCGGTGAGATCATGAACGAGGCTGCGCACCGGATCACCCGGGCGCTGCAGAATGCCGGGCATCGGGTGGTCAACCCGTCGGCAACGTTCCCGATGGAGATGAACCGTTTTCCGGGGCGCATCTGGGTGGTCGCGCACAAGCCCGTCGCGGTGGCCGCCGGACTGGGCGCGATCGGTATCCACCGCAACGTCATCCATCCGCGGTTCGGTAACTTCATCCTGCTCGGCACCGTTCTGGTGGCCAGCCCGATCAGCGGCTACGGCGCCCCACTGGACTACAACCCGTGCCTGGAATGCAAGCTGTGCGTCGCGGCATGCCCAGTCGGCGCGATCAAGAAGAACGGCGATTTCGACTTCATGGCCTGTTCGGTACACAACTACCGCGAGTTCATGGGCGGCTTCACCGACTGGGCGCAGACCATCGCCGACAGTGCCGACGCCACCGAATTCCGTTCCCGTGTGAGCGATTCGGAGAACGCGTCGATGTGGCAGAGCCTGTCGTTCAAGGCGAACTACAAGGCCGCCTACTGCATGGCCGTCTGCCCGGCCGGGGAGGAGGTCATCGAACCGTATCTGGACGACCGCAAGGGGTTCATGGACCTGGTTCTCAAGCCGCTGCAGGACAAGGTCGAAACCCTCTACGTGTTACCGGATTCCGAGGCGAAGGCACACGCCCAGAAGCGCTACCCGAACAAGCAGGTCAAGATCGTGGACAGCGGCCTGGGTATCCGCTAACCCCAGGCGTGCACGGTGTTCTGAGCGGGTTCGAGACCATCGGCGATCAACAGCTCGGCCGCGTCGGCGGCTTGCTCGCAGATGGTCGGCACCTCGGGGCGCTCGGTCGAGGAGAACGGCTGGAGCACGTAGGCGGCCGGATCCTGGCGGCCGGGCGGACGGCCGATGCCGATGCGCACCCGCTGGAATTCCTTGGTGCCCAACGCCGCGGCCACCGAACGCAGCCCGTTGTGGCCGCCTTCGCCGCCGCCGCGCTTGAGCCGGATCCGGCCGAAGTCGATGTCGAGTTCGTCGTGGATGACCACCACGTCGGCCGGGGACACCGAGTAGAACTTGGCCAGCGGGCCGACCTGGCGTCCCGACTCGTTCATGTACACCCGTGGCTTCGCCAGCACCACCGAGCGGCCCGCGAGCCGCCCGGTGGCCACTTCGGCGCCGGACTTCTTGTGCACCTTGAACGTATCGCCGAGGCGGTCGGCCAGGATGTCGGCCACCATGGACCCGACGTTGTGCCGGGTCTTGGCGTAGTTCGGCCCGGGATTGCCCAGGCCGACCACCAGCAGTGGGTCGGCCATCTGCGGCGTCCGTTCCCGCCGGGTTATTCGGAGTCGGATGCCGAATCCTCGGCCGGCTCCTCGTCGGCCGCCGGAGCAGCTTCGCCTTCCTCACCGGCGCCCTCGGCCTCGAGCTCTTCCTCGCTCGGCGCCTCGACGACGTTGACCACCAGCATGTCGGGCTCGGAGACCAGCGAAACACCCGCGGGCAGCTCGATGTCGCCGGCGGTGATCTGGGTGCCTTCCTCGGCGTCCTCGACCGAAACGGTGAACTGCTGGGGGATGGAGGTGGGGTCGGCCTCGATCTCGATGGTGTTGGCGTCCTGGGTGACCAGGGTGCCCGGCGCGGCGTCGCCCTCCACGACGACGTTGACCTCGACGGTCACCTTCTCGCCGCGGCGCACCACGATCAGGTCGGCGTGGGTGATGGTGCGGTGGATCGGGTGGATGTCGAGCGCCTTGGGGAGGGCGAGCTGCTCACTGCCGTCGATGTCGAGGGTCAGCAGCGCGTTGGTGCCGGCATTGCGCAGCACGGCCGCGAACGCGTGGCCGTTGAGCTCGAGGTGGCGCGGCTCGGTGCCGTGGCCGTACAGCACGACGGGCACGCGGCCCTCGCGGCGAGCGCGCCGGGAGGCGCCCTTGCCGGTCTCGGTGCGGACCGCAGCGGTCAGATTGTTCGTCGCCATGATTTTCTCCTGTGCTCAACAGCTGTCGTGGTGGGGCACGGCCAGGGGGGCACACCGAGAGACGATGAGCGATATCCCGTCGATAACGGCGGCCCTGTCAAGCAGGCCACCCTCGCCGTGACGCGCCAGCCAGGGTAGCGCAAGCAGCGCTCAGAGCGGAAATTCGGTGGCCGTGAGCTGCTCGGACAGGGTCCACAGCGCCTGGCTCTTCGCCTGGTTGCGCGCCAGCGGGCTGCGCAGGCTCGGCCCGGTCGGCCCGCGCATCCCGAACCGCGGCCCGACGAAGCTGTCGCCGGGCAGGTCGTTGGCCACCGCGTAGAGGGTCTGGCGGGCACCGAAGTCGGCGTCGGTGGCCAGCAGGCCGTTGGCGGTGTCCCAGAACCGCGCGCCCTGCGGGCTGCCGGTGTTGCCCTGCAGGTTCGTCGCCGAGTATCCGGGGTGTGCGGCCAGCGCGCGGACCTTGGACCCGGCCGCGTCCAGGCGGCGCTGCAGCTCGCTGGTGAACATCAGGTTGGCCAGCTTGGACTGCCCGTAGGCGGGCCAGGCCAGATAGGGGCGCGACTTCCAGTTCAGGTCGGTCAGGCTGACGTAGCCGAACAGGTGCATCATCGACGACACGGTGACCACCCGTTCGGTGATGACGGGCAGCAGCAGGTTGGTCAGTGCGAAGTGGCCCAGATGGTTGGTGCCGACCTGGCTTTCGAATCCGTCGGCGGTCAGCGCGTAGGGCACCGCCATGATTCCGGCGTTGTTGACCAGCACGTCGATGCGGTCACCGGACAACGTGAAGCCTTCGGCGAACTCCCGGATCGAGGACAGGTCCTGCAGATCGAGCCGGCGCACCTGGACCTCACCGGTCATCTCGGCCGCTGCGGCTGCACCCTTGTCGACGTTGCGCACCGCAAGGATCGTCCGGGCGCCGACGCGGGCCAGCTCACGGGCTGCGACCAGCCCCAGGCCGCTGTTGGCCCCGGTGACGACGACGGTGCGCCCGGCGAAGGAGGGCAGGTCGGCCGCGGTCCAGTCAGACATGGCCCTCACCCTAGTGCGCGCAGGTTAAGCCGGCCGAAACGGCATTCCAGCAGCGAAAGTGCGAGTGCGCGGCTGCTGGAATGCCATTTCGGCGAAAGGTGGCGAAAGGTCGGGCGGTGGCCCTACCGGGGAGCGGTCGCCCCGCCGGGCACCTCGACGGTGAACCCGTCGATGATCGCCTCGATGTCGGGTGCCTCTTCGGCGGCCTTGTCGGCGTAGCCGGTGACGGTGAACTGGACCAGGTAGCGCTGCCGTTGCGGCGGTGCGCCGGTGGCGATGACCACCCGGTTGTAGGTGTGCATACGCGAACCGGCGAGGTCGTAGCTGCCCTCGATCACCGATGACGGGAACCCGTTGAAATCGTCGTCCGACGAGCCGAGCCGGCGGAAGTTCTCCGACATCTCGGCGTCGACGTCGGCGTGCCGCAACGCCGTGGCGGCGTCGAACTCGCCGTCGAGCTCGAACACCATCAGCATCGCGGTGGGGTAGGTGTCGCCCTTGGCGATCATCCGGGTGCCGGGCGCGAGACTGGCGTCCCGGTAGGGCTCCCAGCCCGCCGGGGTCGGCATCGACACGGTCAGGTCGGCCAGCTTGTCCGGGGCCACCGGCTGACCGACGACGCCGATCTCCTCGAGGAACTGCGACAACGGGACCTGCGCGGCCTGCGTGGCGGTCGACTCCGGTTCGGGGGCCGGCGCCGAACTCGGGGTCGACCACACCGACTGGTAGTCGGGCGCCTCGGTGGTGCAGCCGCAGGCCAGCACCGCCGCCAGCGCCGCGGCCAGTACCGGCCGAGCGGTCACAGAATCTCGCGGACCGCGTCGAGGGGACGTGCCAGCCGGGTGCCCTTGGCCGTGACGACGAACGGCCGTTCGATCAGGATCGGGTGCTCGGCCATCGCGTCGAGCAGCTCGTCGTCGGTCGCGTCGGCCAACCCGAGCTCGGTGTAGAGCGACTCGCGTTTGCGGACCGCGGTGCGCACGTCGACGCCGGCCGCGCTGATCAACTCGGCCAGCTCGGCGCGCGACGGCGGTGTCTTCAGATAGAGCACCACCTCGGGCTCGATGCCGTTGTCGCGCAACAATTCCAGGGTCTTGCGTGACGTCGAGCACCTGGGGTTGTGGTAGATGCGCGGTTGGGTCATCGCAGGTCAGGCCGATCCGTCGAAAAGCCCCGTGACCGAGCCGTTGTCGAAGACCGCGCGGATCGTGTTGGCCAGCAGCGGGGCGATCGAGAGCACCGTCAGCTGCGGGAACACCTTCTCCTCGCTGATCGGCAGCGTGTTGGTGACGATGACCTCGCGGGCACCGCAGCCGGCCAGCCGCTCGGGTGCCGGGTCCGACAGCACACCGTGGGTCGCCGCGATGACGACGTCGGCGGCGCCGTCCTCCTTGAGCAGCCGCACCGCACCGGCGATGGTGCCGCCGGTGTCGATCATGTCGTCGGTGAGGATGCACGTCTTGCCGGCGACGTCACCGACGACGCGGTTGGACTTGACCTGGTTGGGCACCAGCGGGTCGCGGGTCTTGTGGATGAAGGCCAGCGGCACCCCGCCCAGGGAGTCGGCCCACTTCTCGGCCACCCGCACCCGGCCGGAGTCGGGGGAGACGACCACCATGTCGTGGCCGGCGTAGTTCTCGGCGATGTAGCCGGTCAGCAACTTCTGCGCGCGCATGTGGTCGACGGGCCCGTCGAAGAAGCCCTGGATCTGGTCGGTGTGCAGATCGACGGTGACGATGCGGTCGACGCCCGCGGTCTTGAGCAGGTCGGCCACCAGGCGCGCCGAGATGGGTTCGCGGCCGCGGTGTTTCTTGTCCTGGCGGGCGTAGGGGTAGAACGGCAGGATCGCGGTGATCCGCTTGGCGCTGCCCCGTTTGAGCGCGTCGATCATGAGCAGCTGCTCCATCAGCCACTGGTTCAGTGGCCAGGGGTGGCTCTGCAGCACGAATGCGTCGCAGCCGCGGACGGACTCGTCGAAGCGGACGAAGATCTCGCCGTTGGCGAAGTCGCGCGCCGTCTGCGCGGTGACCGGGACGTCGAGCTCCTTGGCGACCTGCTCGGCCAGTTCGGGGTGCGCGCGGCCCGAGAACAACATCAGGTTCTTGCGGTTGTCAGTCCACTCGTGGCTCACGGGCTGCCCTCGGCTTCTCTGATCGGATCGATACGACGGCCATCGTACGGAGCGCTGATCCGCACACGCTGGCGGGTTACCAGAATGCCAACATTGCGCGACCGATTGCTACCAGTGGGTAGCCTCGGGGACGCGGCGGTGGCGACACCGACTATCACGCGGAGGTGGTGGACGTGGCCTTCTGGACGGCGGTCAACCGCCGCAGAGCCTGGATGCTCGACGCGATCCGCAGCCGGCTGTGGCCGGTGCCGGCGATGGCGGTCGTCCTGGCGATCGCCGCGGGGCTGCTGCTGCCCGAGCTCGACGGTGCACTCGACGGCGCCCTGCCCGCGGAGGTGTCGCGCTGGATCTTCGGCGGCGGCCCGGCCGCCGCCCGGGAGGTGCTGGCCGCGATCGCGGCGTCGGTGATGACGGTGACCTCGCTGACGTTCTCGCTGACGCTGGTGACGCTGCAGCTGGCCAGCGGGCAGTTCTCGCCGCGGCTGCTGCGCACCTTCGCGCAGGACAAGTTCGTCCAGCGCACCCTCGGGTTGTTCGTGGCGACGTTCGCCTACACGCTGACCGTGTTGCGCACGGTGCGCGACAGCGACAACGGCGGCACGGTGTTCGTGCCGCAGATCTCGGTGACCGTCGGCTATCTGCTCGCGGTGATCAGCGTGCTCGCGCTGGTGCTGTTCCTGGCGCATCTGGTGCGCCAGATCCGGGTGGAGACGCTGCTGGGGTCGGTGCTCGGCGAAGCCCTGCGCAACGCCGAGACCAGCCTCGAGCAGATGGACGAGTCCGCCCAGGTGGAGTCGGCGCCGTCACCGCCGGCCGGGGCCCACCCGGTGGGTGCCCCGAGTACCGGCTTTCTGACCGGGATCAACCAGCAACCCCTGGTCGAGGCCGCGTCCCGGGCCGGGGCGGTGGTGGCGCTGAACCGCAAGCCCGGCGACTGGCTGGTGGCCGGCACGCCGGTGGCCATGCTGTGGGCCGGTACCGGGGGCGGGCTGGACGACGACGCGATCGACGACCTGCGCGGCTGCGTGGCCAAGGTCATCCACATCGGCGACGAACGCACCCCGGTGCAGGACATCGGCTACGCGGTGCGCCAGCTCACCGACGTGGTGGTCAAGGCGCTGTCGCCGGGGATCAACGACCCGACGACGGCGGTGCACGGCATCGGGCACCTGTCGGCCCTGTTGTGCAGGCTGGCCGACCGCCGGCTGGGCCACGCGGTGCACCGCGACGACGACGGCGTCGCGCGGGTGGTGGTCCAGGGGCCGGAGCTGGCGGATCTGCTCGACGAGGCCGTCACCCAGCCACGGCACTACGGCGTCGAGGACGCCGCGGTGCTGGCGGCGCTGACCCGGCTGCTGCGCGATCTGGCGTGGTGTGCCGGCAGCGTGCACGAGCAGGCCGTCACCAGCCAGTTGGCGCGGATGCGGCGCACCGTGGCCGGACAGGACTTCGACCCCGCCGAACGCGAGAGTCTCGAGCAGCTCGCGCTGTCGGTGGAGGATGCGCTGGCCCGGCGCTGGCGCAGCCCCGAGGTGCTCTAGCGGGCGGGGTGTCCGCCCGGACCGTCGTCGTCGCCGGCGGCTTCGGCGGCGCGGGCC
>NZ_JBSWXU010000152.1:0-12552 GCF_056160785.1 Mycobacterium sp. ABE4_509
CCTTGGCGCCGACCCCGAGCCGCCGGGCCGCCCCGACCAGCGCGAGCGCCGCCTCCGGCCCCGGGCAACTGACTTCCAGCGCCGAGGACCGGCCCGGCTCGGTCAACGAGCCGTGCGCCAAAAACGCACCGCGCCAGGCGGCCTCGGCGTCGGCGACACTTCCCCCGACGACCTGGGCGGGCAGTCCGCGCACCGGTCGCCCACGCAGATCGAGCAGGCCGGTCTGGCGGGCCAGGGCCTCACCGTCTTTGGCGACCCGCACCACATACCGGGTGCTCTTGCGGATTCCGCTGGCCGACAGCACATGCACCACGGCGTTGTAGCCGTACAGGTCGTAGATGTCCTTACGCAGCCGTCGCGCGATGATGCCGAGGTCGACCTCGGCTTCGACCACCACCCGGCCCGACACGATGTGCAGGCCCCCGGCGAACCGCAGCAGCGACGCCACTTCGGCGCGGCGGGCGCTGACCGAGTTGACCACCAACCGGCTGAGTTCGTCCTTGACCTCGGCTGTCATCGCCACGGGTCGTCACCTCTCGGTCCGTTCACTGTCGGGGTGGGCACCGTTGGCGGTGGCGCCGCACCGCGCCTTCGGACCCCCTCCAATGCCGCGGCCAGTTTCGCCGGGTCATGTAAAGGTGTACCAGGTCTGGATACGTCAGCAAACTCCACGTGGGCGTCGAGAATCAGCGCGGTGCGGCGCAACTGGTCGCGCTCCCGCTCGCTGGGCACGCTGGTCGAATCCACGATGATGTCGTGCACGGTGAAGTCCGGAGCGTGCTGGGACAGCACGTGGATGTGGCGCTCGACCGAGAACCCGGCCGTCTCCCCCGGCTCGGCAACCAGGTTGAGCACCAGGGCGCGCCGCGCCGAGGTGTCGCGCAGCGCGGCGGCCAGTTCGGGGACCAGCACATGGGGGATCACGCTGGTGAACCACGACCCCGGCCCCAGCACCACCACGTCGGCGTTCATGATCGCGTCGACGGCCTGGCGGGTGGCGGGCGGATCACCGGGCAACAGCCGCACCCGGCGCACCTTGCCGACCGTGGTGGCGATCGCGACCTGGCCGCGGATCGACCGGCTGACCCGGGGGTCGGACTCCAGCCCCACGACGTCGGCTTCGATGCTCAGCCCGGACGGGCACATCGGCAGCACCCGACCCTTCACCCCCAGGATGCGGCCCAACTCGTCGAGCGCGGCCACCGGGTCTGCGAGCACCTCGTTGAGCCCGGCCAGCATCAGGTTGCCGATCGGATGGCCCGCCAGCGCGCCGCTGCCGCCGAACCGGTGCTGGATGATCGTCGCCCACAACCGGCCGTGCGGACTGTCGGAAGCCAGCGCCGCCAACGCCATTCGCAGGTCCCCGGGCGGCACCACGTCCAGTTCGCTGCGCAGCCGCCCGGACGAGCCGCCGTCGTCGGCGACGGTGACGATCGCGGTGACGTGCGGGGTGATCCGCCGCGCCGCGGACAACGTCGCGTAGAGCCCGTGCCCACCACCCAGGGCAACGATGCGGGAGCTCATCGGTCCTCCTCGCGTGCGGGGAAGCTCATTCGCGACCCAGATCCCGGTGCAGCACCCGCACCGTCAACGCATCGCCGCCCTGCAGCCGGGCGGCCAGCGCCTCGGCCATCGCCACGCTGCGGTGCTTGCCGCCGGTGCAACCGATGGCCACGGTCATGTAGCGCTTCCCCTCCCTGCGGTATCCGTCGATGACGACGCCCAACAGCTGATGGTAGGAGTCCAGGAACTCCCCGGCGCCGGCTTGGCCGAGGACGTAGTCGCGCACCTCGGGGTGCTGTCCGCTGTGCGGGCGCAGCTCGTCGACCCAGTGCGGGTTGGGCAGGAAGCGCACGTCCATCACCGTGTCGGCGTCCATCGGCAGGCCGTACTTGTAGCCGAACGATTCGACGGTGACGTTGGTGTGGGCCACCGACTCGGCGGCGAACGCCCGCTCGATGCTCTCCCGCAGCGCCGGGACCGGGAGCGACGAGGTGTCGATGACCAGGTCGGCGGCGGCCCGGACCGGAGCCAGCATGGCCCGTTCGGCCGCGATCCCCTCGGCCAGCGTCTGGTTGCCCTGCAGCGGATGGCTGCGGCGGTTCTGCTCGTAGCGCCGGACCAGGATGTCGTCGGAGGCCTCCAGGAACAGCACCCGCGGGGTGATGTTGCGGGTCGCCAGATCACCGCGCACCCAGTCCAGGTCCCCGGTGAAGCCCCGGGAACGCACGTCCATCACGACAGCGAGCTGGGTGATGCGCGATCCGGCCGCCAACCCGAGGTCGACCATCCGGGCGATCAGCTCGGGCGGCAGGTTGTCGGCCACATACCAGCCGAGATCTTCGAGCACCTTGGCGGCGGTGCCGCGGCCCGCCCCGGACAGTCCGGTGACGAGGACCACGTCGATCTCGTTGCCGGCCGCCCCGTCGAGACCGCTGTCGAGCGTGCTGGGATCGAGGTCACCCTCGCCGCCGGCGGCGCCGGCATCTCCGCGCAGTTCCTCGTGCATACCCTGCTCTGTCATCCCGATGCTGTACTCCGATCATCGCCGATCGCGGGTGTGGGCGCTTGCGAAACGGGCGGGGCATCGGCAGGCGGGCCCGGCTCGGGGCCGCCACCGAGCGCCTCGAGCACCGCGCGCGCCGTCGCGGCACCGATCCCGGGCACCGAGGTCATCTCCTCGACGGTCGCCTCTTTGAGCCGGGCCAGTGACCCGAAGTGCGTCACCAGCGCCTTGCGCCGGTGTTCGCCCAACCCGGGCACGGCGTCCAGCGCGGAGGCGGTCATCCGCTTGGACCGCTTGCTGCGGTGGTAGCTGATGGCGAAGCGGTGCGCCTCGTCGCGCACCCGCTGCAGCAGGTACAGGCCGTCGCTGTTGCGCGGCAGGATCACCGGTTCGGCCGGCGATCCGTCCTGTCCCGGCATCCACACCTCCTCGAGTCTCTTGGCCAGCCCGATCACCGCCACGTCGGTGATACCCAGTTCTTCGAGGACGGCCGCGGCCGCGTTGACCTGTGGGGCGCCGCCGTCGACGACGAACAGGTTGGGGGGATACGCAAACCTGGCCGGCGGACGAGCGCTTGCGCGAGGACCATCGTCGGCGCGAGCGCTTGCGCGAGGACCATCGTCGGCGCGAGCGCTTGCGCGAGGACCATCGTCGGCGCGAGCGCTTGCGCTCGCCTGCTCGGCCGGCTCCCAGACGTCGCGCAGATGCCGGTGGAACCGCCGTCGGGTCACCTCGGCGATCGACGCGACGTCATCGGAGCGGCCGCCACCTGCGGCCTCCCTGATCGAATAGTGCCGATAGTCGGACTTCTTGGGCAATCCGTCCTCGAAGACCACCAGCGAGGCCACCACATCGGTGCCCTGCACATGGCTGATGTCCACGCACTCGATGCGCAGCGGCGCGTCCTCCAGTTCGAGCGCCTCCTGGATGCTCTGCAGTGCAGCACTTCTGGCGGTGAAGTCACCGGCCCGCTTGAGCTTGTGCTGGGCCAGCGCGTCCTTGGCGTTGCGCTGCACCGTCTCGGCCAGCGCCCGCTTGTCGCCGCGCTGCGCCACCCGCACCGTCACCCGCGAGCCGCGCAGCTGCGACAGCCACGTCTCGATCTCGTCGACGGTGTCGGGCAGCACCGGCACCAGCACCTGACGGGGTACCGGGTTGGTGGTCTCGTCGCGGGCACCGCCGGCGGCGCTGCTCAGCTCCGCCTGGTCGCCGTAGAACTGGGTGAGGAACTGCTCGACGAGATACTCCAGGGTGGATTCACCGGGCTCACCGGACTTTTCGACCACCCAGCCACGCTGGCCGCGGACCCGCCCCCCGCGGACGTGGAAGACCTGCACCGCGGCTTCGAGTTCGTCGTCGGCGAAGGCCACCACGTCGGCGTCGGTGCCGTCGCCGAACACGACGGCCTGTTTCTCCAGGGCGCGGCGCATCGCCGAGATGTCGTCGCGCAGCCGGGCGGCCCGCTCGAAATCCAGGTCGGCGGAGGCCTGGTTCATCTGCTGCTCCATCTCGCGGACCAGCTTGTCGGTCTTGCCGGCCAGGAAGTCGCAGAAATCCTCGACGATGCGCCGGTGCTCCTGGGCGCTGACCCGCCCGATACACGGCGCCGAGCACTTGTCGATGTAGCCGAGCAGACACGGGCGATCAATCTGGCTGTGCCGCTTGAACACTCCCCCCGAGCAGGTACGGGCCGGGAACACCCGGGTCAGCAGGTCCAACGTTTCCCGGATGGCCCAGGCGTGTGAGTAGGGACCGAAGTAGCGCACCCCCTTGCGGCGCGGCCCGCGATAGACCATCAGCCGCGGGTACTCCTCGTTGAGGGTGACCGCCAGGACCGGATAGGACTTGTCGTCGCGGTAGCGGATGTTGAACCGCGGGTCGAACTCCTTGATCCAGTTGTACTCCAGCTGGAGGGCCTCGACCTCGGTGGTGACCACCGTCCACTCCACCCCGGCGGCCGTCATCACCATCTGGCGGGTGCGCGGTGCCAGGCCCGCGAGATCGGCGAAGTAGGAATTCAGCCTGCTGCGCAGGCTCTTGGCCTTGCCGACGTAGATGACCCGGCCGTGTACGTCCTTGAAGCGGTACACACCGGGTTCGAGCGGAATCGACCCGGGAGCAGGTCGGTACGTCGCTGGATCCGGCACAGATCCCAGATTACTGCCCGACCCCGACGGGCCGGTTCAGTGCGTCTCGCGCCGGGACGCGATGTCGGGCCGGTGGCGCTGCTGCACCGCGCGGACCTGATCCATCGCCCGGACCGCGCGCTCCTTGTCCACCGCCTGGACGGCCATCACCGCGATGTACTCGTCGTCGGGCAGGTCCAGCCGGGCCCACCGCGCACCCGGGTGGAATGAGACCCCGACCACATCGTCCCAGGCAAAGTACCGATAGCCGAACAGATTTCGCACCGCGACGCCGGCCCTGCCGACCCGCAACCGCGGCCGGGCGAACAAGCAGACGAAACCCGCGATCACCACGCCCACCATCGCGATCGCGACCTGGTCGTAGGTCCGGAAGACCACGCCGGTCGAACCCACCTTCAGCAGCGCACCCACCGCGACGTGCGCGAGCAGGATGACCGCCGCCGAGCCGTAGGCGAAGATCGGGGTCAGGTGCGGTCTGACCTCGAGCTCCCAGTCGGAATCGGTCATGTACCCGACTTCAGCGCACGCAGCGTCAGCGCCGTGGACAGCGCGGCGGCGGCCGCCTGGGCGCCCTTGTCCTCGGCCGAGGACGGCAGCCCGGCCCGGTCGAGCGCCTGGTGCTCGGTGTTGGTGGTCAGCACACCGTTGGCCACCGGGGTCGACGCATCCAACGAGACCCGGGTGAGCCCCTGGGTGACGGCGTCGCAGACGTAGTCGAAATGTGGTGTCTCACCACGGATCACCACGCCGAGTGCGACGACGGCGTCGTGGGTGTCGGCCAGCGCCTGGGCGATCACCGGGATCTCGATGGCCCCGAGCACCCGCACCACGGTGGGATCGGCGATTCCGGCCTCGGCCGCGACCTTGCGGGCCCCGTCGAGCAGCGCGTCACAGATCATCTCGTGCCAGGTGCTGGCCACGATGGCCAACTTGACCTCTGCGGCGTCGAGCGTGGGCAGATCGGGAACGCCGACGGCTGGACTCATACCGCCCCGCCGAACTCACCGGGGATGGTCTCGTCGTAGTCGTCGAGCCCGATCAGGTCATGGCCCATCCGGTCGCGTTTGGTCATCAGGTACCGGATGTTCTCCGCGTTGGCACGGACCGGCAGCGGCACCCGCTCGATGATGTGCAGGCCGTAGCCGTCCAGGCCGACCCGCTTGGCCGGGTTGTTGGTCAGCAGTCGCATCGACCGCACCCCGAGGTCGACCAGGATCTGGGCGCCGATCCCGTAGTCGCGGGCGTCGGCGGGCAACCCGAGCTTCAGGTTGGCGTCGACGGTGTCGTCACCGGCGTCCTGCAGCTGGTAGGCCTGCAGTTTGTGCATCAGGCCGATGCCCCGGCCCTCGTGGCCGCGCATGTAGAGCACGACGCCGCGGCCCTCGCGGGCCACCATCGCCAGGGCCGCGTCCAGCTGCGGTCCGCAGTCGCAGCGCCGCGAACCGAACACGTCGCCGGTCAGGCACTCGGAGTGCACCCGCACCAGCACGTCGTGTCCGTCGCCGTGCGGACCCGACCCGGGTCCGGCGATGTCGCCCTTGACCAGCGCGACGTGCTCGACGTCTTCGTAGATGCTGGTGTAGCCCACGGCCCGGAACTCACCGTGCCGGGTGGGGATGCGGGCCTCGGCCACCCGCTTGATGTGCTTCTCGTGTTTGCGCCGCCACTCGATGAGGTCCGCGATCGAGATCAGCGCGAGATCGTGTTCGTCGGCGAAGATGCGCAGCTCGTCGGTCTGGGCCATCGAGCCCTCGTCCTTCTGGCTGACGATCTCGCAGATCGCTCCCGCGGGCTGCAGGCCGGCCAGCCGGGCCAGGTCGACGGCGGCCTCGGTGTGGCCCGGACGGCGCAGCACTCCGCCGTCTTTGGCGCGCAGCGGCACCACATGGCCGGGTTTGGTGAAATCGTCGGCCACCGAGCCCGGGTCGGAGAGCAGCCGCATCGTGGTGGCCCGGTCGGAGGCGGAGATACCGGTACCGACACCGGCCTTCGCATCGACGGTGACGGTGTAGGCGGTGCCGTGCTTGTCCTGGTTGACCGCATACATCGGCAGCAGGCCCAGACGGTCGCAGATATCGCCGTCGAGCGGCACACACAGATAGCCGGAGGTGTAGCGCACCATGAACGCCACCAGCTCGGGCGTGGCCTTCTCGGCGGCGAAGATCAGGTCGCCCTCGTTCTCACGGTCCTCGTCGTCGACGACGACAACGGCCTTGCCCGCGGCGATGTCGGCCACCGCACGCTCGACCGAATCCAGCCTCGTCATCTTCACCACCTTGCCGGTCCCTGCGCCGGAACCACCCGTCGACACCTCCCAGTATGAACCACGCGTTGACACTGGTTATTGCCCGCCGGTCGGTGAGCCTCCAGGCGGCCTGCGGTCAGCTCCGCGGGTCGGTGTCCGGCACCGCGTCGCCGGCGGCCAGCAGCCGTTCGACATATTTGGCGATGACGTCGACCTCGAGGTTCACCGGTGTCCCGACCTCGGCGCGGCCCAAGGTGGTCAGATCGAGGGTGGTGGGGATCAACGAGACCTCGAACCAGTCCGGTCCCAGATCCGAGACGGTCAGCGAGACCCCGTCGACCGTGATCGACCCTTTGTGCACGACATACCGTGACAACGACGCGGGCAGCGCGACGCGCACCACCGTCCAGTGCTCCGACGGCGCGCGGGAGACGACCTGGCCGGTGCCGTCGACGTGTCCCTGCACGATGTGCCCGCCGAGCCTGCTGCTGATCGCCGCGGCGCGCTCCAGGTTGACCCGGGTACCGGCCGCGGCGCCGCGCAGGCTCGACCGGTTCAGCGTCTCGGCCATCACGTCAGTGGAGAACGAACCGTCGGGCAGCACCTCGACGACGGTCAGGCACACCCCGTTGACCGCGATCGAATCGCCGTGGCCGGCGTCCGACGTCACAATCGGGCCACGAATCACCAGGCGGGCCGAGTCGCCGAGATCCTCCTTGCCGACGACCTCACCCAGCTCTTCGACGATTCCGGTGAACACGCCGCCCAGCCTAGAACGTCGTGGGCGGGCGGGCGGCACCTCGGACACCTACTACCATGCTGGGCATGCAGACCCGCCTGTTGGCGATCTTCGCCGCCCTCGTCGCCGTCGTAGCCCTTGTCGCAGGGTGCTCCGGCTCCTCCGATGACTCCTCCACCGAGCTGCCCGACGCTGCCACCCTGCTCAGCGAGTCCAGCGAAACCACCAAGGGCCAGAGCAGCGCGCATCTGCGGCTGGCTGTGCAGGGCCAAATCGCCGAACTGCCGGTCGAGTCGATCGAGGGTGACCTGACCCAGACCCCCGCCGTCGCGGCCAAGGGCACCGCCGACATCCTGTTCCTGGGCCAGCGGCTCGAGGGTGTGCAGTTCGTCGTCGCCGACGGTGATCTCTATGCCGCCATCACCGCCGGCGGCACGCTGTCGAACTTCGGTCCGGCCTCCGACATCTACGACGTCGCGGCGATCCTGAGCCCGGATGCCGGACTGGCCAACGTGCTCGCCAACTTCTCCGACCCCAAGGCCGACGGCCGGGAGACGATCGAAGGGGTGGGCACGGTCCGCATCACCGGAATGGTCAGCGCCGAAGCGGTCAACAAGATCGCCCCGCAGATCGCTGCGACGGCTCCGGTGCCGGGCACCGCGTGGGTCGCCGAGGACGGCGACCACGAGCTGATGCAGGTGCGCCTGGAGCCCAGTCCGGGCAACAGCGTCACGATGACGCTGTCCAACTGGGGTGAGCCGGTCACCGTCGACAAACCGGCGGTCTGATGCACCGCCCGCCGATGCCGGGGCCGGCCGGGACTCGATCGATGTCCGGGTCGACCCAGACCAATCGCCGTGTCGCGATCGGCGCGGGCAGCCTCGCGGTCGTGCTCGGCGCGCTCGACACCTATGTCGTCGTGACGATCATGACCGACATCATGTCCGACGTCGGGATCGGCATCAATCAGATCCAGCGCGTCACCCCGATCATCACCGGCTACCTGCTCGGCTACATCGCCGCGATGCCGCTGCTGGGCCGGGCGTCGGACCGGTTCGGCCGCAAGATGCTGATTCAGGCCAGTCTGGCCGGTTTCGCATTGGGCTCGGTGATCACCGCGCTGTCCACCGACCTGACCGTGCTGGTGCTGGGCCGGGTGATCCAGGGCACCGCCAGTGGCGCACTGCTGCCGGTGACGTTGGCGCTGGCGGCCGATCTGTGGGCGGCGCGCAACCGTGCCGCGGTGCTCGGCGGTGTCGGCGCCGCCCAGGAGCTGGGCAGTGTGCTCGGCCCCATCTACGGCATCACCCTGGTGTGGCTGTTCCACCACTGGCAGTCGGTGTTCTGGGTCAACGTGCCGCTGGCCGCGATCGCGATGGTGATGATCCACTTCAGCCTGCCGGGGCGGGCGCAGACCGACGAACCGCAGAAGGTCGACGTGGTGGGTGGTCTGCTGCTGGCCGTCGCGCTGGGGCTGGCCGTGATCGGGCTCTACAACCCGGCACCGGACGGCAAGCAGGTGCTGCCCAGCTGGGGCCCGCCGGTGCTGATCGCCGCGGCGGTGGCCGCCGTCGCGTTCTTCGTCTGGGAGAAATTCGCCAAGACCCGCCTGCTGGACCCGGCCGGGGTGCACTTCCGGCCGTTCCTGGCCGCTCTGGGTGCGTCACTCACCGCCGGCGCGGCACTGATGGTGACGCTGGTCAACGTCGAGCTGTTCGGCCAGGGCGTGCTCGGCCAGGACCAGAACCAGGCCGCATTCCTGCTGCTGCGGTTTCTGATCGCGCTGCCGATCGGAGCGCTGCTCGGCGGCTGGCTGGCCACCAGGGTCGGCGACCGCATCATCGCGTTCATCGGCCTGCTGATCGCCGCCGGGGGTTACCTGCTGATCTCCAAGTGGCCCGCCGACCTGCTGGCGGCCCGCCACGACCTCGGGTTCATCAGCCTGCCCGTGCTGGACACCGATCTGGCGATCGCCGGGCTCGGCCTGGGCCTGGTGATCGGGCCGCTCACCTCGGCGACGCTGCGGGTGGTGCCCACCGCACAGCACGGCATCGCCTCGGCGGCCGTGGTGGTGGCCCGGATGATCGGCATGCTGATCGGCATCGCTGCGCTCTCGGCGTGGGGTCTGTACCGCTTCAACCAGTTCCTGGCCAGCATCCCCGCCGACCCGAACGCCAACACCCTGGCCGCGCGCCTGGCGGCCGAGGCGGCCCGGGTGCGGGAAGCCTACGTCATGCAGTACGCGGAGATCTTCACCATCACCGCCGTCGTCTGCGTGGTCGGCGCGGTGCTGGGGCTGTTCATCAGCGGACGCCACGAACACGCCGAGGAGCCCGAAGACCCCGCCGAGGATCAGCAGCGCTCGAGTCCGCGTCCCATCAGCTGAGGCGCAGGCTCATCGGCCCCGGTGCCCGGCTCGTCGGCGGTCAGCTCCCGCCACATGTCCCGGAGGGCTGCCTTGAGGTGGCGGGGGTCGAACGGACTGTGATTCAGCCAGCCCTGCAGTGCAGTAGTCATGCTGGTACCTCTTCTCGTGCTTCCTGATGCGCAACTCGTCTCTGAAAGCGCGATATTCCCGGCGTCATCGATGGCCGGCGTCAACGATTTTACCGAGCAGCGGCCGGCTGAACCCCCGGCGACGCACTCGCAACGGCTGTGAGACCCACCACCCGGCTACGCCGGGACCAGGCTCAACAGCACGTCGGGCCCCACCGTCTGCACGCCGTCGAACCGCCAGCGCTGAGCTTGGGCGATGCTGAGCACCCCGACGTCGTCGACGGCGGTGATCGGCCCGCCGAGCAGGATGGGAGCCACATAGGCCAGGATCCGGTCGATGACACCGGCCCGCAGGAACGCACCGGCCAGCGTCGGCCCGCCCTCGACCAGCACGTCGGTGCGATCCGAGAGCGCCTTGATCACTTCGTGGGGGTCCCGGGTGCGGATCACCATGGTGCGTGAGTCGTCGTCGAGCACCCGCGCATCGGGAGATATCTCACGTTTTCCAACGACGACGCGCAGCGGCTGCGCCTCGGCGAGACTGCCGTCGGGCAGCCGGGCGGTCAGCGCCGGATCGTCGACGAACACCGTCCCGGTGCCCACCACGATGGCCTCGGCGGCCGCCCGCCGCCGGTGCACGTCAGCGCGGGCGGCCTCACTGGTGATCCACTGGCTCGAGCCGTCGGCTGCCGCGCTGCGGCCATCCACGCTGGTCGCGAACTTCCAGGTGACATGGGGTGTTCCGGTGCGCAGCTTGTGCAGCCACTCCCGCAGCGGTCCCCCGGCGACCTCGTCGGCGAGCACCCCGGCATGCACCTGCAGGCCCGCGTCGGCCAGCCGGGCGGCGCCACCGGCGGCTACCGGGTTGGGGTCGCCGACCGCGAACGCGACCGCGGCGACCCCGGACTGCAGCAGCGCGTCCACACAGGGCGGGGTGCGGCCGAAGTGGTTGCACGGCTCGAGGGTGACCACCGCCGTGCCCCCGGCCGCGCGCCGACCGGCCCGCCGCAGGGCCAACACCTCGGCGTGCGGTCCCCCGGCCGGCTCTGTGGCACCGATCCCGGCGATCTGACCGTCGCAGTCCAGGACGACGGCCCCGACCGGCGGATTGGGGTAGGTACGCCCTTTGACCTGCTCGGACTGTTCGATGGCCGCCCGCATGGCGGCGTCGAGGTTCACAGCGACAGATGCGCGGCCGCCGCGGCGGCCTGTTCACGCAGCGCCTTGACCGCCGCGGCGGGGTCCTCGGCGCCGTAGACGGCGGACCCGGCCACGAAGCAGTCGACACCGGCCACCGCGGCTTGTTCGATGGTGTCGGCGTTGATGCCGCCGTCGATCTCGATGAGGATGCTGAGTTCTCCGGAGTCGACCAGCCGCCGCACCAGGCTCACCTTGGGCAGCACCTCGGCGATGAACTTCTGCCCGCCGAATCCGGGCTCCACCGACATCACCAACAGCGTGTCGAACTCATGCAGGATGTCCAGGTAGGGCTCCACCGGGGTGCCGGGTTTGACCGACAGCCCGGCTCTGGCCCCGGCGGCGCGGATGTCGCGGGCGACGCCGATGGGGTTGTCGGTGGCCTCGGCGTGGATGGTGACGTTGTGGGCACCGGCCTCGGCGTACGGCGGCGCCCACCGATCCGGGTTCTCGATCATCAGGTGGCAGTCCATCGGGATGTCGGTCACTTCGAGCAGTGCTTCCACCACGGGCAGGCCGAGCGTCAGGTTCGGCACGAAGTGGTTGTCCATCACGTCCACGTGCAGCCAGTCGGCACCGGCGACGGCGGCGCATTCCTCGGCCAGCCGGGCGAAGTCGGCCGACAGGATCGACGGGGCGATCAGCGGTGCACACATGGTTTCAGCCTATCGGTGCGGCGTCGACCCGCAGCGCAGCGGCGAACATCGCATCGGTTCCGTGCCGGTGCGGCCACAGCTGCGCCGACGGACCGTCCCCCACGTCGGCGGCCGGGTCGAACAGCGGCGCGGTGTCCAGCGCGGTCACCGGGTGGCGGCGCACCGCGTCGGCGATCACGCCGGTGGTCTCGGCCAGGTGCGGTGAGCAGGTCGCGTACAGCACCACGCCGCCCGGCCGGGTGAGCCGGATCGCCGCGGCAAGCAGCTCACGCTGCAGCTTGGCCAGGGCGGGTACGTCGCCGGGCTGGCGCCGCCACCGCGCCTCCGGACGGCGTCGCAACGCCCCCAGCCCGGTGCACGGTGCGTCGACGAGCACCCGGTCGAAACCAGGCGTCAGGCCCGGATCACGACCGTCGACGCGCAGCACCTCGACCGGCAGGCCGGCGGTGTTCCGTTCGACCAGCTCGGCGCGGGCGGGTGCGGGCTCGACCGCGGTGACGGCGGCCCCGAGGGGCTGCCCGAGCGCGGCCAGCAGCGCCGTCTTGCCGCCCGGGCCGGCGCACAGG